>JAGWUW010000214.1 GCA_028868235.1 Betaproteobacteria bacterium
TGTCGCCCGAAGGCTTCGACTGGGTCTATCGCGAAATCAAGCAGGACATCCTGCTCGCCTCGATTTCCGGCGGCACCGACATCATTTCCTGCTTCGTGCTTGGCAATCCGGTGCTGCCGGTCTATCGCGGTGAAATCCAGTGCCGCGGCCTGGGCATGGCGGTCGATGTGTTCAACGATGAAGGAAAACCGGTGCGTGCGGAAAAAGGCGAGCTGGTGTGCACCAAGCCCTTCCCGGTCATGCCAGTTGGTTTCTGGAACGATCCGGATGGCACGAAATATCACGCCGCATATTTCGAACGTTTCGACAATATCTGGTGCCATGGCGACTTTTCAGAGCTGACGGTGCACGACGGTATGATCATCTATGGCCGCTCGGATGCCACCCTGAATCCGGGTGGTGTGCGTATCGGTACAGCGGAAATCTATCGCCAGGTCGAGCAGTTGCCGGAAATCCTCGAGTCGCTGGTTATCGGCCAGGCCTGGCCACCGGGCAAGGAAGACGATGTGCGGGTGGTGCTGTTTGTCCGGCTGCAAGAGGGGCATGCCCTTGATGCGGCGCTGGTCGACCGCATCAAGAAACAAATCCGTGACAACACCACGCCGCGCCATGTCCCGGCCAAGGTGGTGCAGGTGCAGGACATTCCGCGAACCAAATCGGGCAAGATCGTCGAATTGGCCGTCCGTAACGTGGTACAGGCGCAGCCGGTGAAGAATGTCGAGGCGCTGGCTAATCCGGAAGCGCTGGAGTTCTTCCGGGCGCGACCTGAACTGACCGACTAGGTCCGGGTCGGGAGCAGGGTACCGATGATCGGTACCTTGCGGGCAACTGCCAGTGCGTTGGCAAACAGCCAGCCCAAGGTGGCAGTTATGCGCCGGCTGGCTTCAGGACTTTCAATCCAGCGGTAGAAGAGCGTTGCGGCAGCAATGCTGGCGGCCACGGATAGGCCGAGACAAACGAGGGTGGACAGCGCAGAATCATAGTCGGTCTGGGCGTACAGGGTATTGGCCAGCAATAGGATCGGGAAATGCACCAGGAAAATGGAGTACGAGATCTGGCCGAGGAAGGCGAGCGGGCGGAAGTTTGGCCACCGCTCGAGAAACCCTGTGCGCCGGCCAAAGCCGAGCAGCAGGGCGACGGCTAGAGCCAATGCGATGCGCAGGCGGAAATCGATGACCAGCGCAGCGATGGCGACGGTCAGCATAACCCCCAGCCAAGCCGACATCTGTTTGCGGTCCGAGGCCCACCAGGCGGCAGCGCCCAAGCCGTAGGAGCCGAAGAAATAGATCGCCCAGTTGTCCCAGCTGGCATCGCGGTTGAACCAGAACAGCGAGGCAGTGGCAACGGCTAATACCAATGCCGGCGCGACGATCCGGATGCGGCCGGACCAGAGCAGGATGGCCATCAGCGCAAACAGCTGGAAATCAATGGCGATGTACCAAACACCGGCTGACAACGCGTCGAAGCCGAGCAGGCCGTGCAGAAGCGTGGCGTGGGCCAGCCATTGCAGAAAAGTGGCGCGCGCCGGGATGGCGTCGTCTTCCATCCAGCGGTCGGCGATGGCTGCAGCGATGATGGCTAAGCTGATAGCAGCCAAGTAGGGCACGGCCAGTCGCAGATAGCGTTTCCAGATCAGCGGCAGGGGGGAGGTAGTCAGAGCTTGGCCGTTGGCTGACAAACCGCGGGCTGCCAAGAAGCCGGCGATAACCAGAAATACCTGCACGGCCATGCGTCCGTATTCGAAGAACCAGTTGAAAACGCTCGGGAAATAATCGCGTGCCGCCTCGGCCAGTGGACCGTAGGACGAAAAATGATTCATCAGCACGAGCAATGCCGCTACAGCCTTCAGGGCATCTATCAAGGGCATGCGGTTAGTGTTCTGGCTCATGGTTCGAATTTTACACTGGCCTGTTGCGGTGCACAAAGAGGGATTCCGCGTTGATTTGTATGGTTTTTGTTACACAAAACGCGCGATGAAGGAATTGGTGTACATGGCTGGCAAATCGACCCAGACGCGATGGCCGCTGCCAGGGGCGACGGAAACCGGCTGGCTGTCCTTGTTTTCCATGCGGGTCAGGCGCCAGCGGTAATTGCCAACGGGATTGACGCATTCCAATTCGTCACCAAGGGCAAAGCGATTCTTGACAGCAATTTCCATGAGGCCGCGTGCAGCATCGAAGGCCACGGCGTCGCCAACATATTGGCTGCGATCCGATTCGGAATGGCCACGCAGGTAGTTCTGGTAATCGGTGTCGTGGTGGCGCTGGTAGAAACCGTCGGTGTAGCCACGATTCGCCAGATTTTCCAGTTCTCCGAGCAAGCTGGCGTCGAATGGACGGCCGGCAACTGCGTCGTCGATCGCCTGGCGATAGGCCTGGCAGGTACGGGCAACGTAGTAGGGGCTCTTGGTGCGGCCTTCGATTTTCAGTGAATCGACGCCAATCTCGGTTAGGCGGTGGACATGCTCGATGGCTCGCAGGTCCTTGGAGTTCATGATGTAGGTGCCGTGCTCATCTTCCTCTATCGGCATCAACTCGCCCGGGCGTTGCTTTTCCTCAAGCAGGATTTCCGCATCGCGGTCCATGAACTGTACCGCCTGTTCGGTCGGCGTATGCACCTTGTAGTCCCAACGACAGGAGTTGGTACAGGTACCTTGGTTCGGGTCGCGGTGGTTGAAGTAACCGGAGAGTAGGCAGCGTCCGGAATAGGCAATGCACAGGGCACCATGGACGAAGACTTCGAGTTCGATGTCCGGGCATTGCTGGCGGATTTCAGCCACTTCGTCGAGCGAAAGTTCACGCGACAGGATGATGCGGGTGAGTCCCAGCTTTTTCCAGAAACGGACGGCTGCCCAGTTCACCGTGTTCGATTGGACGGACAGATGGATGGGCTGCTCGGGCCAAGCCTCGCGTACCATATCGATCAGGCCAGGGTCGGACATGATCAGGGCATCCGGCTTGAGGGCGATGACCGGCGCCATGTCTGCCAGGTAGGTGGTCAGCTTGGCATTGTGCGGGAAGATGTTGCTGACGACGAAAAACCGTTTGCCGCGGGCGTGTGCCTCGGCGATGCCATCGCCCAGTTTTTCCAGGGTTCCGAACTCGTTGTTACGTACGCGCAGGCTGTAGCGCGGCTGGCCGGCATAGATTGCATCGGCGCCAAAATCGAAGGCCGTACGCATCATGTCGAGCGAGCCGGCCGGAGCGAGAAGTTCGGGCGCCTTGCGCATAGTAGAATCCAGAAAAAACCGCAAATTGTAGAGCGTATGAGCGAAGAAATCCTGATCAATTTCACGCCGCAGGAAACCCGTGTTGCCGTTATGCAACAAGGAGTTGTGCAGGAACTGCATATCGAGCGCACGGCCAGTCGAGGCTTGGTCGGTAATGTCTATCTCGGTCGCATCTGCCGGATTTTGCCGGGCATGCAGTCGGCATTCATCGAGATCGGCCTGGAACGCACGGCTTTTCTGCATGTCGCCGATATTTGGCAGCCTCGCGAGACTGCGACCGAGCGGCCGATCGAGCGCATCTTGGCCGAAGGTCAGAGCATTGTCGTGCAGGTGGTTAAGGATCCAATCGGCACCAAAGGGGCGCGGCTATCGACCCAGATTTCCATCGCTGGCCGCATGCTGGTCTATCTGCCGCAGGAAAAGCATATCGGCATTTCGCAGCGCATTGAGTCCGAGGCGGAGCGTGAGGCGTTGCGCGACAAGCTGACCCGCCTGATGCCACCGGATGAAAAGGGGGGCTTCATCGTGCGCACAATGGCCGAAAATGCCAGCGAGGAAGAGTTCGCCACCGATATCGCCTATCTCAAGAAAACCTGGGCAGATATTCGCGACAAGGCCCGCGTTTCGGGCCCCCCGACTCTGCTTTACCAGGAATTGTCTCTCGGCCAGCGCGTCTTGCGCGATTTCGTCAATCCGGAAACCACGCGCATCGTCATCGACTCGCGAGAGAATTTCCAGAAGCTGACAACCTTTGCCGAGGAATACACGCCCGCCGTGTTGTCGCTGCTTGAGCACTACACCGGCCAGCGTCCGCTATTCGATCTGCATGGCGTTGAGGAGGAAATCCAAAAGGCACTCGCTCGTCGCGTCGACCTCAAGTCTGGCGGCTACCTGATTATCGACCAGACCGAGGCGATGACAACCATCGACGTCAACACGGGGGGCTTCGTCGGTGTGCGCAATTTCGACGACACCATTTTCAAGACCAACCTAGAAGCGGCGGTCACTATCGCCCGTCAACTGCGTTTGCGGAACCTGGGCGGCATCATTATTGTCGATTTCATCGACATGGAAAACGAGGAACACAAGAAAGCCGTACTCGACGAGTTCAACAAAGCGCTAGCCCGCGACCATACCCGGCTGACAGTCAATGGCTTCACCGCGCTGGGCCTGGTCGAGATGACGCGCAAACGGACACGGGAGTCGTTGGCCCATGTGCTGTGTCAGACTTGCCCAACCTGTGGCGGCCGAGGGGAGGTCAAGACGGCGCGCACGGTAGCTTACGAAATTCTGCGCGAGCTGTTGCGCGAAGCGCGACAGTTCAACGCACGCGAATACCGCATTCTGGCTGGACCGGACGTCGTCGACCTGTTCCTTGACGAAGAGTCACAGTCGCTGGCGATGCTGTCGGATTTCATCGGTAAGCCCGTGTCCCTCCAGTCTGAACCCAGTTATTCACCCGAGCAGTACGACATTGTTCTGATGTAAGATGATTTTGATTTATCGCTAGCTAACATTGATTGGTTAGTTCATTGTGGAACAATGGTTTTGTCTTAACTCGCTTAATCCATGTTGATCTCCGTATAATTAAAATATCCCGTTTATGGGTAGCTGGATTGGTAGCTGGGTCGGTAGCTACCTATTGCATTCGGAGGTGGCGATGGCGAAAATTCAGTCCAACTTACTCAGTGACGTTCAGTTGAGGAAATGGGTTCGTGCAGGTGTTCCCGTTGCGAAGTCTGATGGTGGTGGTCTTACCTTCACGCTCTCAGCTGCTGGTGCCGCAACCTGGATTTTGCGTTTCCAACATGGAGGTCGA
>JAGWUW010000215.1 GCA_028868235.1 Betaproteobacteria bacterium
CCTCCAGCCACTCAGAGAAAACCCAAATCAACCCGCTCTTTCGGAGTACCTGCAAATGGCCCTCATCACGTTCAGCAGCCCCCTGCACAAAGACAAAACCATCTACGCCGTTGCCGGCAGTCATACCCAGACTATCCTCGATCTGGCCAAGGAACATCACATTCCCATCGACTTCGGATGCCAGGAAGGCAACTGCGGTACCTGCCTGGTCAAGGTGTCATCCGTCGACGGCAAGCGCGCCCCCATGGGCGGCCCGCTCAATGCCCGCGAAGTCTCTGCCCTCCTCGAACTCGGCCACGTTACCAAGGCCGAGATCGACCAGATGTACGTCGACGACATCCCGCCGACGCAATGGCGCCTCGCCTGCCAGATGATCGTCCGCGACGAGGACATCCTGGTCGAGTATCCGAGCAGGTAAGGCGCATGCCATGAACGGTCCGGATCGCCTACCCTACCGGGCAACGCTGCTCGCCGAACTGCTCTCGTCCCCAGCCGGAGCGAAAGCAACGGGCGATCCGAACCGCGTGCTGCTAGCCAGCATTGTCGCCGGCCAGGCCAGCGGCGAAGGCTACCTACCGGCCCACCTCGGCCTCGGCCCAGCCGCTTGCCGCACCCTGCTGCTCGTTTACTTCCCGGGCTGTACCATCCGGATGACGGAACGCCCCGTCGAGTCGATTCCGGAATGGAGCGACCTACAGAAGCTGCTCCTGGAAAACCGGGCCTGTGCCTCGCCGACCGAACTGCTGGTCGCCAACATCCTGGCCACTGCCTGCGCCGGCCACGACCACCTGTGGCAAGACCTCGGCCTGGCCAGCCGCGACGAGCTGAGCCGCCTGATGTGGGTCAATTTCCCGGCCCTGGCCCGCGCCAACACCGGCGACATGAAGTGGAAGAAATTCCTCTATCGCCAGTTCTGCGCCGAGGAAGGGATCTATGTCTGCCCCGCCCCGTCGTGCGGGGTCTGCGCCGATTACGCCAAATGTTTTGGACCGGAGAACTGATCGCCCGTAGCGCACCGGTCAGGCGGCGCCTGGCCGGTGCCTCGCTGCTCTCGCCACTGCTTGAGCGCGCCACCGCCGCCTATCTCGGGCTGGCCATTGGCGACGCGCTGGGCGCCACCGTCGAATTCATGACCCCGAGCGAAATCCGCCAACAGTACGGCGTGCATCGCGACATCATCGGCGGCGGCTGGCTGCGCCTGAAGGCCGGCCAGGTCACCGACGACACCACCATGTCGCTGGCCCTCGGCGATGCCATCCTGGCCCATGGCCGCATCGACGCCAAGGCTGCCGCCGACGCCTTCGACGCCTGGATGCGCGCCAAGCCGGTCGATATTGGCAACACCATCCGCCGCAACCTGATCACCTACCGCAAGACCGGAAATCCGGAGGCACCGCTATCCGAACACGATGCCGGCAATGGTGCCGCGATGCGCGTGCTGCCCGTCGCCCTCGCCACCTACAGCCAGCCGGCGGATGGAATCCGCATCGCCAACGCCGCACAGGCCCACACCACACACCACAACGCCCTGTCTGACGCGGCCTGCGAAGTGCTGATCCTGATGGTGCAGGATTTCCTGGCATGCAAGGACACTACGACCGTCGAGCACGAACGCCTTATTCCCTTTATCGATCGCTACCCGGTCTTTTCCTATAACCGCAAGCGCCGCGACAACCCAAGCGGCTACGTGGTCGAGACCCTGCAAGCCGTCCTCCAGGCCTTCTTCACCACCAATAATTTCGAAGATTGCCTCGTCGACGTCATCAACCGCGGCGGCGATGCCGACACCACCGGTGCCATTACCGGCATGCTCGCCGGCGCCCGCTACGGCCTGGCTGCGATTCCCCGCCGCTGGTGCAACGACCTCGAAAGCGATACCTACCGGCGCTGCCGGGATCAGGCGCAGGCACTGATAGGGGTGAGCAAGTCCTCGGCCTGACTACCGGCAAACCAGCGCGACTCGCAAACGCTACTTGGCTAAGCTGCGGTAAGCGCGTTATAGCGCTCCAGAATCTCGTCTGAAAACTCGGGGAAACTGGCTTCGCTCAACCCCAATTCGTCCAATACCAGTTTCCTGGTGTCCGGCCACTCCTGGTGCACAACGTGAAGACTAAGGCAATGTAGCTTGATCGCCATCTGAAGAATGGCTACCAAGCTTCTTTCATTATGCTCGCTCACACGCTCGAGGTCGTGATGAAATCTGATCGCGTTGCAGATAAAAGTCGGCAACTTCCAATGTTTGGCTACGAAATATCCAACCACCGAATGATCTGTTTGGTAACACTGGTCCTCCTCCGAGATGGAAAACCAGAGTTCCTGACGATCCAGGTCAAGCTTGCGGCAGTATGCGGGGAAGCGCTCCATGAGGAGGGGAATGCCGCAATCGTGAAAGATTCCCGCTAGATAGGCTTCGTCAGGGAATACATTGCAAACCGTTACCCTATCCTTGGCGACGAGCATTGCCAGTTGCGCCACGGCGGTCGAATTTGCCCAGAAATGCTCATAGGTTTTTCTCTGAGCACGACTCATAGTGCCTGTTGCCAATGCAATAGCCTGGACCAAATTGAAAACCCGATCAATTCCTATTGCATGGATGATGTCTTCGATGGAGCGAAAGGGGGGGTACTCGTGGTACGCCGACGATTGCACCGCTCGAAATAGAAGCGCGACAATGCCCGCATCTTGGCTAATGACGCGGGCAACTACACGCAAATCCTTCTCTTTGCGTAAACGGCACTTTTGCAAGTCCTCGACGACTCTGGGCTGAGGCGGAAGCTTCAGACCTCGCTCAGTGAGTCCTTTGAATAGTTGGGCATCGGTCAAGTCCATGGATTCGTGCGTATGGGGCGTCATGTTTTGCATTCTGGCGCGGATTTACATATATAGCGGAAAAGGCGGTCTAACAACCTAGCCACGCTCTCGCTTCACAGAGTGAGGCAAACCGTCTCATCTCGTAAGGCGTGGCATATTGAGGAGCTGTGATCAGCTCGCAAATGGCTTCTCCTGCCAAGGTGTTTGCCACCAAGGCTCCTCGTATGTCAGGCAAATACACGGCTGTACCTGTTCGTTCAACAGAATACTCCCAAAGTGTACCTGCCGAAACCGCCGTGGACTCGAGGTCTGAAAAATCACTGATGACATAATTGATATGACCATCAAGGCGATGGTCTTCCGTTATTCCTCGATGGGCAGCCAAGAAGTCCACATTCGAAAGGTGGCCCCAAAAGCGCTTCACCACACCATGCTTTTCCCAGGTTAATTGGTATGGCACTTGGTGGTATCTCCAAACGATGGTTAGGCTGCCATTGAATAGTTACGCGATTCTACATCACCACACCATCAAAATTGAAACTATTGTTGATTTTATGACTTTTAGCCTATCAACGTGTTGCTCGCTCTGACGGGATAGCCTTTGAAGATCAGTATAGGTTCGCACGCAAAAGTTCAATTGGCCCAAACCAATCCACCCAGCCCTCTAAAAGTATCAGGTGCTGGCAGCTAACGCGCCTTGGTCAGGGCGTTACGCAACAATTCGATGAATACGGTGGTCCGCGTCGGTATCAGGCGGCGTCCCGGCGTGACACACCAGAGAGTGACGGTGGGCAGATGCCACTCGGGGAGCACGCGTTGGAGCAAGCCCTGCTCCAGCATAGTTTTGGCGAAACGTTCGTCAAGGGCGACGATGCCCATGCCATGGGCGGCGAGGTCGCGTTGCAGGCTCGGTGAATTGACCGCCAGCGGGCCGTTGGGCAGGCCTTCCCAGGTTTCGGGGCCGCGCGACAGGCGCCAAGGCAGAGCTTCGCCGTTGCCGCCGATCAGGCGCAGGCCGACGTGTTTGAGCAGATCGTGTGGGCTGGTTGGGATGCCGTAGCGTTTCAGGTAGGCAGGGCTGGCGTAGAGACCGTTTGGCATGTCACACAATTTGCGGGCGACCAGTGTGCCGTCGTCGGGGAGGCGGCTGGCGGCTCGCACAGCGAGGTCGAAGCGCTCGGCCAGCAGATCGACGCGGCGTGGCGAGAGATCGAGTTCGAGGCGAACTTCCGGATAACTGGCGGCGAATTGCAGCAGCAAGGGGGTCAGATCCAGTTCGCGAAAATCGGGCGGCATCGAAACCCGCAGCACACCGCGCGGCGTACCCTGCCGGTGCAGCGCCATGGCCGAGGCGGCTTCGGTTTCTTCGAGCAGGCGCTTGGCGTAATCAAGGATGCGCTCGCCAAATTCGGTGATCGCCAGACGGCGCGTGCTGCGCGTCAGCAGGCGCTCGCCGAGCTTGGCTTCGAGCGCGGTGATGCGCCGCGACAGAGTCGACTTCGGCAGCCCGGTCCGTTCCGCCGCCTTGGAAAAGCTGCCCGCTTCCATGACGTGGGCGAACAAGATCAGGTCGTTGGCGTCGAGGCTCATCGGCATCCATTTTGTTTCATTAATGGAACAATAATACCCATTTCAACGGCTTCCAACCCATATATTCGCTCAATAAAATGAACTCCATGGTGTCGGCAGATGCCGGCCTCGTACCCCACCCCAACCTTGGAGAAAAGATCATGAAAATCCTGCAAATCAACGCCAGCGCCCGTTCCGCCGGTTCCAACTCGACCCGCCTGGCCGATGCCATCACCGCCCGCCTGCAGGCCCAAAACCCGAATGCCGTCGTCGAGCTGCGTGACCTGGCCAGCGACCCGCACCCGGTGCTCGACGAAGCGACGCTCGGCGCCCTGTTCACCCCGGCCGAGCAGCGCACACCGGAACAGGCGACCCGCGTCGCCCTCGACGACGCGCTGATCGCCCAAGTCCAAGCGGTCGATACCATCGTGCTCGGCGTGCCGATGTACAACTTCGGCGTGCCGGTGCAGTTGAAGACCTGGATCGACGCCATCGCCCGCGCCGGCGTCACCTTCCGCTACACCGCGAACGGCCCGGAAGGCCTGCTTAAGGGCAAGAAGGTCTATGTCGCGCTGGCCCGCGGCGGCCTCTACCGCGACACCCCGGCCGATTCGCAGACGCCGTACCTGAAGAACGTGCTGGCCTTCCTCGGCATGACCGACGTCGA
>JAGWUW010000216.1 GCA_028868235.1 Betaproteobacteria bacterium
CCCCGCACATCATGCGGAACGTCAAGATCAGTGGTAAATACAGTCGACCTTATGCCTTTGACGCTCAGATCAACACCCCCACTGCATTTTCAGAAGTTGGCCGCCTGTATGTTGATCCGGCATTTTTCCCAAACATCATCCAGTCTTCGTACATCTACACATTCCGACAGTGGTTAATCAACAACCCGTTGAACAGCTGGATGGTTCATATGGGCGGAACTCGGTGGGCGCGAAACATCATCGGAAACCTTGAAACGCAACCATTGAAGTGGTCGATGAAGGATACCGCTGGCTCAGTCGCATCTGTCAAAGTGACCCTCAACATTACCCAGGATGACACCAAGACTGTTGGCTCGGGGGGCATCTCTACATTGCTGCGCGAGTATGCGGTATTCGGTAGTACGCAGGGAAATGGCGGCTATTTCAGCTACCTTTCCGCAGCGCAACTCAGCACAGGTGCTGTGGGTGGTTATGCCCCGACGATTACATTCTCAGGTGCAGGGTCTGACGAATATCTAGTCTGTACTTTGAGTTTCGCGAACGGTGTAACTCCGGCCAATGGTCGTGCAGTCGGTATCGTGGAATTCATCTAAAGAACCTCATCATGCCCTGGTTACTCGCTTGGCTTACAGCACACATGACCGCAATCACCATCATCGGCGCAACTGCCGGCGCAATCGAGTCCGTCGCCATCAACACGTCTGCCATCGTGCAGAAGATCGAATCGGAGGAGAAGAAGTGATTCCCGAAAAGGACCCAACCACCTTCAGCATGTTGACCTACGCCTGGGTGTTCGCACTCTCGGCGTGGGGCGGCGCTGTCAACTTCGTTCGCAAGGTGCGCAACGGCAGTGCGCGGCCTTTCAACGTGATGGAGCTAGTCGGAGAACTGATGACATCGGCCTTCGCCGGCATCATCACTTTCTGGTTGTGCAATGCCGCCGACATCCAGCCGCTGATCACCGCGGCGCTGGTCGGCATCAGTGGCCACATGGGCAGCCGAGCGATCTACCACTTTGAGACGTGGGCCGAGGGCCGCTTGCCAGGAAGGGGATGATATGACCCCGAACCAGAAGGCTTTCCTCGACATGATCGCGCACTCCGAGGGCACAACCCGCTACGGCGACCAAAACGGCTACAACGTCATCGTCGGCGGCAGCCTGTTCGACAGCTATGTGGACCACCCGCGCAAGTTGGTTCAATTGAGCCCCACGCTAAGGTCGACCGCAGCAGGCCGGTACCAGTTGCTGGCCCGTTACTTCGACACGTACAAGGCGCAGCTGCATCTTCCTGATTTCTCGCCCTATAGCCAGGACACCATCGCCCTGCAGCAGATCCGCGAGTGCCATGCGATCGACGACATCGAGGCCGGAAGGTTCGATGAGGCGGTAGCCAAGTGTGCACACATCTGGGCAAGCCTGCCAGGCGCTGGATACGGGCAACACGAAAACCAACTCGACAAGTTGCGTCTGTCCTACCACGAGGCCGGCGGCGCATTTTCCCAAAAGGAGAGCACCATGGACTGGATAAAACAGATCGCCCCCACCATCGCATCAGCCCTTGGCGGTCCCCTGGCGGGCCTCGCCGTCGAGGCCGTGAGTAAAGCCATCGGTGTATCGCAGGATGACGTCAAGAGCTTGCTGGGAAGCGCAAAGCTGACCGCCGACCAAGTGGCACAGATCAAGGTCGCCGATCTCGAACTGCAGAAGCAGGCGCAGACCCTCGGCCTAGACTTCGAGAAACTGGCGGTCGATGATCGCAAAAGCGCCCGCGACATGCAGAGCGCCACGCGGTCCTGGATACCCGGCACGCTGGCCGTCTTCGTCACGCTGGGATTTTTCGGCATTCTACTGGCATTGATGTACGGCCAGGTGCAGAAGACCGACGAGGTGATGATCATGCTCGGCAGCCTCGGCACGGCCTGGACTGGCATCATCGCCTTCTACTTCGGGAGCAGCGCCAGCTCTCAGCACAAAGACGTGCTGCTGGCCAACTCGGTCCCAGCAAAATGAGATCAGGGATTCTGCGGTGCTACATGGCCACGCTTCGGCTGCGCCTCGATGCACCGTTCCCGAGCCAGATCAAGGCTGGCTGCCGGCGGTTCCTGCGGATTCGGTTGCTGAAATGTTGCACCGCGGACAAGGCTGCGGTAGAATTCGCGCCTCGTTGCCGCAGCTAGGCGGCCCGACGATCCACAGATGTAGTGCGCCTCGCCCAGGGCGAGCGGCATCGGTGGCACGTCGGCCGGCGCGCAGCCAACGATGTAAAGCAGCGTCGGCTTCTCGGCTCGGTGACCCCACCATCTCTGGTATATCGGTAGCGTCCAGCCGCCGAACTCGTCGCGCTCTCCTGGGCGCGGAAGTCCGAGCGTCGGCCAGAGCGTCGAGTTCTTCGGGTGCTCAAGCACACCACCAAACTTCCGCACCTGCTCAACCGCGTAGATCGCCAGCGCCTTCTCGTCCGGCCTCGGGTTCGCCAGCGCCCGCAACTGGCCCCAGGCCCTGCACGGCGGGTGCGCCACCACGGGGCAACCACCCGGCCATCGCCTGGCGTCCCTCTCCGCGTCCCAAACGTCCACGCCAGTCAGCGCCTTGTAGTGGCTGTCTGCGCGTGCGAAAAGTACGGCAACCGTCATCAGTCTTCTCCACCAGCCGCACAACCCGTCGTGCGAGCGGACCTTGCGCCAGAAGCGGCGCAAGGCCGCTCCACTCTGGCGTTAGGGGCCATCATGCGAAGCCTTGGTTCTGCTCAATCAGCGCCCACTCGCCAGCCGCGTGCCGCTGGTAGGTGCGCCCGGATAGCGGGCCGTGCAGGACGATCCGCCAATCGTGGTCGGGGTCTGCCGCTGCCATTGCTTCCGCCTGTGCTCCGGTCAGCAGTTCGTCTTCGTCATAGTCGCTGTTTGGTTCTGCCCAGACGGGCACTCCGTCGCGTTCAATCCCTGCGTATCCAAATCCGACCGCAATCGCACAGTCAAGCGGAAAGAAGCTCGGGCGCGGCCCGCAGTTCAAGCAGCCGCCGTGCTTCCCTTCGATTGCTGGTTCTTTCTTCCAAGTCGTCTCGCTCATGTCTTTCTCCATAAAAGTCGGCTATGGTGGTACGGCACCTAACCCGTCAATCAACCCGGACTCGCCTTCGGCGAGCCGGTTATTTCTGCGTTCGACGGCATGCACCGCTTCCGATCCTCGATCTGCTGCCGAATCTTCGCCAGTTGCTCGGCGGCCCACGCTTCAGCCTCAGCAAGCGCCTCGTCCGGTTCGCCAAAACCGATCATCGTCTGCACGCCATCAACACTTAGCCACACGCCGCATTCGCGCAGCGCGAAGCCCTGTACATACATCCGGCCAGGTCTCGTCACATGGGCGTACCACCGCATGCTGTCGTCAAATCCTTCCGGGGCCATATCTTTGAGTGCCATGCTTAGGTTTCCTCCCGTGCCGTCGAACCCGGCAGTCCACACGGACCCTCCGGCGATAAGGCCGCCTCCGGGCCGGTGACTTTTACGTTCGGCGTCTTGTACCGCGCCGCCTGTTCTGCCAGTGTCGTCACGATGATTTCGCGCTGCTTGTCGTTCATTTCGGCCACCAGTGCATCGGGCAGCTTCTTCAGGTATCCGAGGCACGTCGATAGCCCGCTTAGTGCCAACCCCAACTTCTCCGGCTCCGGCATGTCGCAAAGCGCGGCGATCATGTCGGAAACCCCAACGTCCACTTCGACTTCGGTTTCAATCCAAACTTTTGCCTTCATTCCGCTGCCCTTTCTCCGATCAACCAGACGCCGAACCCGTCGTTGGAGGCGCGACCGGCTTTCAGCCGGCGGCCTCAACTTTTGCGTTATGCAACTCGTCCGCCGTCCTGCCAGCGCCGACTTTTCGCGTTGCGTAGTTGCCGCCGATCTCGCGTATCCCGTCGCCGAGCACCAGCCGCAGGCAGTCTTTGTGCACCCTGTGCTCGTGGCCGGCAGGGTCGCCAACCAGCGCGAAATAGAAACTGCCTTTCTTCCGCATCAACTGCTTTCCGCAGTGCCAGCAGAACGGCACGCCCCCGGTCTTAAACGTCTTTGCCATTTGCATCCCCCGTTGCATAACCCGGCAGTCGAGCGCGACCCTCCGGCGATAATGCCGCCTCCGGGCCGCTCACTTTTGCGTTACGCTGCCTCCTTCATCTGCCCGGCGGTGCCGTTCTCGATCCAGAAACCGGATACTGTTTCCGGTAAATTCGCGGGCAGCACGACCGAGTAGGCGGCGTCCGCGGTGGTGACTTCGACGAAGCCAGATTCCTGCCCCTCGGTGATCAGGGCGCCGTACTCCTTCTTCAGGCCGACACGGACGCTCTCGCCGGTCAGGGCCATGCGGACGGCTTCCTGCAGCGAGGACTTGCCGGCGAAGTTCTTACCGGCGAACAGCGTCACCGGCTTGGTCAGCCTAACATCCACGGCGCGGGCGCCGAGGAAGTTGCTGGTCTGGATGGCGGTGAGTTTCATGGTCAGGCTGCCTCTCGCGAAAGTCCAAATTCACCGCGAGGCGGTAGCCACTTTGGAATCCAGTTGTGCGAATCGCGCATCTTCATGATTCCTCCGAAACACTCGATCTCGCCGATGCCGTCAAAGACGAAAAGCAGAGGGGAATCAGAATCTCGCGTGAAAAAGCGGATGGACGGGGCGCGGGCGCTTAGCTTGATCTTGAGTGCATCGGCCAGGTAGTTCAGATTGACCGCGCCACTGATTCCTTCCTGGTAGCCGAGCACATCGACAACGCTTTCAATGCGCGGAAAGGTTCCGTCGATACGAGAGTTCCCCGGCTGGATGAATAGCGGCGTGGTGACGGCGTCATTCCACATCGCCGTACCATTACTCATCAGGTCAAATGTCACGCTGTTGTCGGCGTGTTTGATCGCATCTTTGCTGACTGCGACGATCACTTCCTCCTCGACAAAGCCATTCAGATCTCGGACAACAATGAAGCGATGGCCATCAGCTGCGGCGATCATTGCGCCACCATCATCAAGCGGACGAATGTTTGCGCCACAGAAG
>JAGWUW010000217.1 GCA_028868235.1 Betaproteobacteria bacterium
CATCGTCCTGGATGTCGATGACGCAGCCGGTTTCTTCGGTCAGCGCGCGGATCACGGCGCCGCCCTTGCCGATCACGTCGCGGATCTTTTCCGGATTGATCTTGAAGGTGTATAGGCGCGGCGCGTAGGCCGACATCTCTTCACGCGGGCCGGCAGCCGATTCCTGCATCAGGCCGAGGATGTGCAGGCGAGCGTCCTTGGCCTGAGCCAACGCAACTTGCATGATTTCCTTTGTAATGCCTTGGATCTTGATATCCATCTGCAGTGCGGTAACGCCACCGGTCGTACCGGCAACCTTGAAGTCCATGTCGCCGAGATGATCTTCGTCGCCGAGGATGTCAGTCAATACAGCAAAACGGTTGCCTTCCTTAATGAGGCCCATGGCAATACCGGCAACATGCGCCTTGAGCGGGACACCAGCATCTAGCAGGGCCAGACAACCGCCACAAACGGAGGCCATCGACGAAGAACCGTTGGATTCGGTGATCTCGGAAACAACGCGCATCGAGTACGAGAAATCTTCCGGCTTCGGCAGCACGGCGAGCAGGGCACGCTTGGCCAGACGACCGTGACCGATTTCGCGACGTTTCGGCGTACCGACACGACCACATTCGCCGGTAGCGTAAGGGGGCATATTGTAGTGCAGCATGAAACGGTCGCGGTATTCGCCTGACAGCGCATCGATGATCTGCTCATCGCGGTTGGTACCCAGCGTAGCGACGGCCAGCGCCTGGGTTTCGCCACGGGTAAACAGGGCGGAACCGTGGGTGCGCGGCAGAACACCAGAACGCATGGTAATCGGGCGCACAGTGCGGGTATCACGGCCGTCGATACGCGGTGCGCCCGACAGGATGCGACCGCGAACGATGCCGGCTTCGAGTTCGAAGAACAGGTTGCCGACGGTGTTTTCATCCGGCGCACCTTCTTCGCCGGTACACAGGGCGGCGATGGCTTCGGCACGGATTTCTTTGACGGCTTGGCTGCGCGTCTGCTTGACGGTGATGTTGTAGGCATCTTCGAGCTTGGTGCCACAGACTTCCTTTAGGCGGGCGACCAGCGTCTCGTCCTTGGCCGGAGCTTGCCAATCCCATTCCGGCTTGCCGGCTTCTTCAACCAGTTCGTTAATGGCGTTGATCGCCTTCTGCATTTCAGTGTGACCGAAAACGACGGCTCCGAGCATGACTTCCTCGGACAACTGGTCCGCTTCAGACTCCACCATCAGTACAGCTGCTTCGGTACCGGCGACGACGAGGTCGAGCTGACTGTCCTTGAGCTGGCTCAGGGTTGGGCACAGTACGTACTGTCCGTTGATGTAGCCGACGCGGGCAGCGCCGATCGGGCCGTTGAACGGCACGCCAGAGATGGCTAGGGCGGCAGAGGCGCCGATCAGGGCCGGGATGTCCGAATCGACCTCCGGGTTCAGCGACATCACGGTCGCGACGACCTGGACTTCATTGTAGAAACCGTCCGGAAACAGCGGACGGATCGGGCGGTCGATCAGGCGTGAGGTCAGGGTTTCTTTCTCGGAAGGACGGCCTTCACGCTTGAAGAAGCCGCCGGGAATGCGGCCAGCAGCGTACACTTTTTCCTGGTAATCGACGGTCAGCGGGAAGAAATCCTGGCCGGGTTTGGCACTTTTAGCAGCCACAACGGTAACCAGAACCACGGTTTCTTCCATGGAAACGAGGACAGCACCGCCAGCTTGGCGGGCGATTTCGCCTGTTTCGATGGTGACCTGATGGTCGCCATAGGCGAAGGTTTTTTTCACGACATTAAACATAAATTCCTTTCACTCTCATCACATTAGACAACAATAACAATAACTTACAACACAACAAAAGAACAACGGTACGGCAAAAAACAAAAGAGCGGCCGGGAAACTCCGGGCCGCTCTTCCTTGCTTCGGGTGCGCCTTACTTGCGCAGGCCGAGCTTGGTGATCAGGGTACGGTAACGCTCGACGTCCTTGCCCTTCAGATAGTCCAGCAGCTTGCGGCGCTGAGAAACCAGGCGCAGCAGACCACGACGGGAGTGGTGATCCTTGGTGTGCTCCTTGAAGTGCGGCTGCAGGTCGTTGATTCGGGCGGTCAGCAGCGCAACCTGGACTTCCGGAGAACCAGTGTCACCCTTGGCTTGAGCATATTCGGCGACGATAGACGCCTTGTTTGCAGTGGTCATTGCCATTTCAAACTCTCTTTCATTGTTACGACGCAGCCCCAGTTTGATAGAGCCAGCACCAGTTGGAAAATTCCATCGACGATGGAAAGCCGTTAATTATAACAACTTAGTTGGCAAGCTGCACAAGCCTTTTCGGCCACAGCAAGCCACCATGCCCGGGCTCGCCGACGCCGATCAGTCGCTCATCAGCATAGACGCGTATCTTGCCAATCACGCCGGCTGGCAGCGCCACAGGGTTGCCATGCTTGAAGCGGTTGGCCTCGGCACCAAGAACGGTGACCATCGGCAAAGACTGCAAGAGCGTATCAACCGGCAGCAGACGCACACCGCGATCGGCCTCGTCGATGGCTTCCAGCTCTGCCAGCGTAACCGCCTTATCGAGGGTCAGATCACCGACCACGGTACGCCGCAAGGCCGTCAAATGCGCTCCACAACCGAGCATCTGGCCGATATTGGCGGCCAGTACACGGATATAAGTGCCCTTGCTGCAGGCGACCCGCAAGGTCAGCGCATCGCCGGAGAAAGCCAAGCATTCGATGGCATGGATAGTCACCGCCCTCGCTTCACGCTCGACCTCGATACCTTGGCGTGCCAGTTCGTAGAGCGGACGGCCATCCCGCTTGAGGGCAGAATGCATGGGCGGAATCTGCTGGATATCGCCGGTAAATTGCCGTAGCGCATTCGCAATCTGAGCCGTATCGACATTCACCTCGGCCGTCGCGAGGACAACCCCTTCCGCATCGCCGGAATCAGTGGTCACCCCAAGCTTAAGGACCGCTTCGTAGGTCTTGTCGGCATCTAGCAGGTCGGCTGAGAACTTGGTTGCCTCGCCGAAGCACAAGGGCAACAACCCCGTCGCTAAGGGGTCAAGAGTACCAGTATGCCCGCCCTTGGCGGCAGAAAAGAGCCGACGTGCCTTCTGCAGCGCGTCGTTCGATGTCAAGCCTATCGGTTTGTCGAGCAAAAGCACACCATCAACCTGTTTCCAGGTTTTTTTGAGCTTGGGCTGCATGGGAAGCTTATTCTTCGGGCGTCTGATCGGACAGCGCGTTGGCACGGTCGATCAGTTGCGACAAACTGGAGCCACGCTCCAGCGAATTGTCGTAAATAAAGTGCAGTTCCGGCAGCGTGTGAATATGGATGCGACGTCCCAATTCACGGCGCAGGAAACCGGAAGCCCGCTTCAGACCGCGCTCGATTTCGTCGAGGTGGTCTGCATTAAGGGTGGTAAAGAATACTTTGGCATGCGCGTAGTCCGGCGTCAGCTCGACATCGGTCAAGCTGATCATGCCGACACGCGGATCCTTCAGTTCAGTACGAATCAGATCAGCCAGGTCACGGCGCACCTGCTCCGCGACCCGGTCACTACGTTGAAATCCTCGAGCTTGCTTCTTCATTACAGCGTGCGCGCCACTTCCTGGATTTCATAGACCTCGAGTTGATCGCCTTCCTGGATGTCGTTGTTACCACGCAACGACAGACCGCACTCGAAGTTCGAACGCACTTCTTTGACGTCATCCTTGAAGCGCTTGAGCGAATCGAGCTCACCATCCCACTGCACCACATTGTTGCGCAGCAGACGGACGCGGGAATTGCGCTTGATAATGCCCTCCAGCACGTAGCAGCCGGCAATTGCGCCCACCTTGGAGATGTGGAAGACCTGGCGAATCTCAACCATGCCGGTGACCTGCTCGCGCTTCTCGGGAGCCAGCATGCCGGACAGTGCAGCCTTGACCTCGTCCACCGCATCGTAAATCACGTTGTAGTAGCGGATATCGACCCCGAAGTTCTCGGCCAGCTTGCGCGCACCGGCATCGGCCCGAATGTTGAAGCCGATGATGACGGCACCGGAAGCCTGGGCCAGGTTGACGTCGGACTCGCTAATTGCGCCAACCGCACCATGCACAACCTGAACGCGGACCTCTTCGTTGGAAAGCTTCTGCAGCGTCTGTACCAGCGCTTCCTGGGAACCCTGCACGTCGGCCTTGACGATAAGCGGCAGGGTCTTGACTTCGCCCTCCTCCATCTGCTGGAACATGCTTTCTAGCTTGGCCGCCTGTTGCTTGGCCAGCTTGACGTCACGGAACTTACCCTGGCGGAACAAGGCGATTTCGCGCGCCTTCTTCTCGTCGTTCAAGACGATAGCCTCTTCGCCAGCGGCGGGCACATCAGCCAGACCGAGAATCTCGACCGGAATGGACGGACCTGCTTCGTTGATCGGCTTGCCATTTTCATCGAGCATGGCGCGTACCTTGCCGAACACCTGGCCAGCAAGGACAACGTCACCGCGTTTCAAGGTACCGGACTGAACCAGCATGGTCGCCACCGCACCACGCCCTTTGTCGAGACGCGCTTCAATGATCAGCCCCTTGGCCGGCGCATCCTTCTGCGCCGTCAGTTCGAGAATTTCAGCTTGCAGCAACACTTGCTCGAGCAACTCGTCGATACCGGTGCCCTTCTTCGCCGATACTGGACAAAACGGCGAATCGCCACCGTACTCTTCCGGAATGACGCCTTCGGCCACCAATTCCTGCTTGACGCGATCCGGGTTGGCATCCGGCTTGTCGATCTTATTGACCGCCACCACCAGCGGCACACCGGCCGCCTTGGCGTGGTGGATCGCTTCCTTGGTCTGCGGCATCACGCCGTCGTCCGCCGCCACCACCAGGATGACGATGTCGGTGGCCTTCGCCCCGCGCGCACGCATGGCCGTGAAGGCCTCGTGACCCGGGGTGTCGAGGAAGGTGATCATGCCGCGCGGCGTGTCGACGTGATAGGCGCCGATGTGCTGCGTGATGCCGCCGGCTTCGCCCGCCGCCACGCGCGTGGTGCGGATGTAGTCGAGCAG
>JAGWUW010000218.1 GCA_028868235.1 Betaproteobacteria bacterium
TTTGACCGCAGCGAAGAATACGCAGGCCTGCTGACAGACATCAGTAACTTGCAGGCCGCTTTGACCTTGGAGACCGCATCAGACACGCTGAAGCAGACCCGTAAATTGGGCAAAGCTCTCTCAGCACTCAAGGCTATTGATTTCTTCCCAGGCGAAGCACAGAAGCAAGCCGAGGCCGGCTTGTTGGAACTGGAGCGAGTTGCCAACCAAGTGCTTTCGCCCGACGAGCCGCATGCGGTCGCCGGTGAAATCGAGCGTCTTGATCCCAAGACTTATGTCGGTAAAACCTGGGCGACGCGCCGCCGTCCCTGGGTGGATCGCTTGGCCAGCGCTTGGCTAATCCGCCGCTACATTGATGCCGACGCCAAGATTCTCTGGCTGGAGTCGCCAGACAAATGCCCAGCCAAGGCATTGGGCTTCGATTTCGACGGTGCCCGTTTCAGCCATGTCGGCGCCAAAGTGACCTTCGAGGTGTTGCTGGCCAGCTTCGGCTTCGAGATTCCTGAGCTGAAACGCCTTGGCGCGCTGGTGCATTACCTCGACGTCGGCGGCATCCAGCCGCCCGAGGCCGCCGGCATCGAAAGCGTGCTGGCCGGCATGCGTAGCGCCATCAACGACGACGACCAACTTCTGCAGGCCGCCTGTGCGGTATTCGACGGCCTCATCGTGGCTTTTGTGAAGGAATCCCAATCATGACAACAACTACCTTGGACACTGGCGTCGCCGATACCGGCGCTGCTCCGGCTCCTGTTTCCTTCTGGGAAGCCTTCCGCTTCTGGCTCAAGCTCGGCTTCATCAGCTTTGGCGGCCCGGCCGGCCAGATTGCCATCATGCACAGCGAGCTGGTCGAGCGCCGGCGCTGGATTTCCGAGAAGCGCTTCCTCCATGCGCTGAACTACTGCATGCTGCTGCCCGGTCCCGAGGCCCAGCAGCTGGCTACCTATATCGGCTGGTTGATGCACCGTACCTGGGGCGGGATCATCGCCGGTGGTTTGTTCATCTTGCCGTCGCTCTTCGTTCTGATCGCCTTGTCGTGGATCTACATCGCCTTCGGCGACGTACCGCTGGTGGCTGGCCTGTTCTACGGCATCAAGCCCGCAGTCACCGCCATCGTAGTGCAGGCGACCCATCGTATCGGCTCGCGGGCATTGAAGAACAACGTGCTCTGGGCGATTGCCGCCGCGGCCTTTGTGGCCATCTTTGCGCTCAACGTCCCGTTTCCCCTGATCGTCGCTGTTGCCGCCCTGATCGGTTACATCGGCGGCCGGATCAGCCCGGACAAATTCAAGTCGGGCGGCGGTCATGGCAAGGCTGACAAGTCCTATGGTGCAGCCATCATCGATGACAACACCCCGACACCCGACCACGCCCGTTTCAAGTGGTCAGGTCTCCTGACGATGGCTGTCGTAGGTGGCCTGCTGTGGGCGTTGCCGATGGGCTTCTTGACCGCAAGCTACGGCTGGGAACACCCACTGACGCAAATGGGCTGGTTCTTCACCAAGGCCGCACTCATGACCTTCGGCGGCGCCTATGCAGTGTTGCCCTATGTCTATCAAGGCGCGGTCGGCCATTACGGCTGGCTCACGCCCACGCAGATGATCGATGGCCTGGCCCTGGGCGAAACGACGCCGGGACCGCTGATCATGGTGGTGACCTTCGTCGGCTTTGTCGGCGGCTATGTGAAGGCGGTGTTCGGCCCCGAGCATCTATTCCTCGCCGGCACCGTGGCCGCCGTCGTGGTGACCTGGTTCACCTTCCTGCCGTCCTTCATCTTCATCCTCGCCGGTGGCCCGCTGGTCGAAAGCACGCATAACGACATCAAGTTCACCGCCCCGTTGACCGCGATCACCGGCGCTGTCGTCGGCGTGATCCTCAACCTGGCTTTGTTCTTCGGCTATCACGTCCTGTGGCCTAAGGGCTTCGAAGGCGGCTTCGAATGGATTTCCGCCCTGATTGCCATTGGCGCCGCTGTTGCGCTATTCCGCTTCAAGGCCAACGTCATCCATGTGATCTTGGCTTGTGCCCTGGTGGGGTTGCTCATCAAAACCGTATTCGGCGCTTGAGTAGCGCTTTGCACATAAATCAAAGGAGAGAACCATGGACGCATTGATGCAAGCGCTGCCGTTCAATGCAGCAAGTATCGATGGCTTGTCAGAAAAGCTGATCAACAGCCATCACGCCAACAATTACGGCGGCGCCGTAAAGCGGCTCAACGCCATACGCGCCACGCTGGCCGAACTGCCGGCGGCAACGGCACCGAATTTCACGCTCAACGGCTTGAAGCGCGAGGAGCTGATCGCCACCAACTCCATGCTGCTGCATGAGCTCTATTTCGACTGTCTGGGCGGCAATGGCGAACCTGAGATCGCCATGAAGCTCGCACTGGCCGCCAACTTCGGTTCCTATGAGCGTTGGCGTGAGGAGTTCATCGCCATGGGCAAGGCCCTCGGCGGCGGTTCCGGCTGGGTGCTGCTGGTCTTCCAGCCGCGCGAAGGAACGCTGATCAATCAATGGGCGGCCGACCACACCCACGCGGTGGCGGGCGGCATTCCGGTCCTGGCACTCGATATGTACGAGCACGCCTATCACATGGATTTCGGCGCCAACGCCGGCGCCTATGTCGAGGCTTTCATGAAGGTGATCGACTGGAAGAAGGTCTATGCACGCTTCCAGCGGGCCGCCGAATCCGCCAGCGCTCACCTGGTAGCCCATGCCGACGCATTGAAAAGCCATCCCTTGGTGCTGGATGTACGTCGCAAGCGCGTCTTCGAGAAGGCGAACACCACCTTACCTGGGGCGCAGTGGCGTGACCCGGACAATGTCGCCGAATGGTGCGACAGCGTGCCCAAGGACAAACCGGTCTTGGTCTACTGCATCTATGGGCACGAGGTCGGCCGCTCGACGGCCCTGGCGCTTCGCGCTCGCGGCATTGACGCCCGCGTCCTGGAGGGGGGTATCGACGCTTGGCAGCGTGAAGGCCGGCCCACGGCCAGCAAGGAAGCCTTGCCATAAGGCTTATGCACTTGGCGCTATACCGGATTCAGCTGGCGATCCTATTGAGCATGGTTTGCACGCTGACCCATGCCAAGGATCATGTGCTGTCTGGCGCCGAACTTCGCGATCGCTTGGCGGGCAGGACTATTACTGACGGCACCCATTGGAGCTACGTGCTGAATACGGATGGTCGCGTATCTGCCATCGATATGGGCAAGAACCGAAGCGGTGTCTGGCGCATCAGTGCCGGCGAGCTTTGCATCAGGGTGCCCGTCCAGGCGTCTGAGGATTGCTGGTCAGTCCGCCAGCGCAACACGCAGTTTTTTCTGGTCAGGGAGGGCGGCGCGCCCATTGAGATAACGGTGGAGCCGGCGCCCGGGACAAATTGACAGGAGCTCGCAATGAAGTGGATTACCCGTGAACGCCCGAAGATCGATCGGATTGCTTGCCCCTGGCTGATCGCTCGCTTCATCGACAAATCCCCGGAGTTTCTTTATGTGCCGCCTGGCGACGTGCTGCGTATCGCCGAGGAGACGGGTGCAATACCCTACGACGTGCCCGGCGTCGAGCTGACGCACGTTGGGGAGGATTGCAGCTTCGACACGATTCTCAAAAAGTACACGTTGACCGATCCGGCGCTTCAAGACCTCGCGGTCATTGTGCGCGGGGCCGACACCGATCGCCACGACCTGGCGCCGCAATGCGCCGGTCTGTTGGCCATCTCCCTCGGGCTATCGCAGAACTTCAGTGACGATCATGAAATGCTGAAGCACGGCATGATCATGTATGACGCCCTATATGCCTGGTGTCGCCACGCCAGAGGCGAGACGCACTCCTGGAAGTACTAGACGCCGATGGACGAGTTCTGGCGCTATGTCATTGGCGCCCTCGCGGTTGTCGTAGCGATTGCTGCCTTGCTGAACCCGCTTCCCCGAGCTCGGAAAAAGCGGGATGATCGTGAACCATGAACCCATCCGTTATCCATGCTTTACTTGCCGCCGCGCTGTTCGGGGCAAGCACGCCGTTCGCCAAGGCGCTCGTCGGCGATGTATCGCCTATCCTGTTGGCTGGACTGCTCTATCTCGGTAGCGGCCTCGGACTCAGCATCTCCCGACTGATTCGCGACCGTGGATGGCATGCAGCCGGCTTGAAGCCTTCCGAATGGCCCTGGCTACTGGGTGCGATTGGCTTCGGCGGTGTAATCGGCCCCATGGCCTTGATGTTCGGTCTGACGCATACCAGCGGCTCAGCGGCGTCTTTGCTGCTGAATCTGGAGGCGGTCCTCACGGCCGTCCTGGCCTGGGTGGTCTTCAAAGAAAACGCGGATCGCCGCATCGTGCTCGGAATGGTGGTCATCGTCGCCGGCGGCGTACTGCTGTCCTGGCCGCGCGGGAACGTAGAAACCTCAAGCTGGTTAGGTTCGGGAGCCATCGTCCTGGCCTGTTTGTGCTGGGCGATCGACAACAATCTGACACGCAAGGTATCAGCCTCGGACGCTTTGTTCATCGCTGGCAGCAAAGGGCTGGTGGCCGGTTCAGTCAATGTGGCATTGGCTGTTTCTTTGGGAGCAGCGCTACCGCCCGTCGATATCGTGGCCGAGGCGATGGGGTTGGGGCTGCTTGGCTATGGCATCAGCTTGGTGATGTTTGTCCTGGCGCTACGGGGGCTGGGGTCGGCCCGTACCGGAGCCTACTTCTCTACGGCACCGTTCATCGGCGCGGCCATCGCCTTATTCGTGTTTGGCGAGCAGGCGACTTGGCTATTCTGGGCGGCGGCAGTATTGATGGGCTTCGGTGTGTGGCTGCATTTGACCGAGCAGCATGGGCATGAGCACACCCATGAACCGCTGGCACATAGCCATCGCCACGTTCACGATGAGCACCATCAGCACGAACATCCGGATGGATGGGACGGTCGGGAGCCGCATACCCATTCACACCGTCATGTCACGATCACACATAGTCACCCGCACTTCCCGGATATTCACCATCGGCATAGCCACTAGGGGCCAAAGCAGGGCAACAA
>JAGWUW010000219.1 GCA_028868235.1 Betaproteobacteria bacterium
GCCGCCAAGCGGTTGTCTGGCAGTAGCGGTGATCCGGTTGTTGAACTTCAGACCAATTTTGGTGGCGGCAAAACCCACTCGATGCTGGCCCTCTACCACATGGCAGGGACAACGCCGACGCACGACCTGTCGGGCTTGGATCAATTGCTTGAACAGCATGGGCTGAGCGTCCCAACCGACATCAACCGGGCCGTTCTTGTCGGCACGTCGCGAGGACCACAGGATGTCCTGAACGCCGAAGGCGGACGCAAAATTCGGACCACTTGGGGCGAGCTAGCGTGGCAGCTCGGCGGTGCCGACGCGTTCGACATGATTGCTGAGAACGATGCGAACGGCATCGCACCGGGTTCCCACCTGCTAGAAACGATCTTCAAGAAGTACGCACCATGCCTGATCTTGATCGACGAATGGGTCGCTTATCTCCGCCAAATTTACAAAGTTGAAGGACTCCCCTCGGGGTCTTTCGATGCCAATCTCTCGTTCGTTCAATCATTGACAGAGGCAGTCAAGGCGAGCCCCGGGACCTTGTTGGTCGCGTCTTTGCCTGCATCCCAGATCGAGGTTGGCGGCGAAGGCGGTCAAGAGGCTCTCGCACGCTTGCAGCAGACCTTCAGCCGCGTTGAATCTTCGTGGCGTCCAGCAAGTCAGGAGGAGAGCTACGAGATCGTCCGTCGGCGACTGTTCAAAGAGATTTCCGGCGACAAGTTCCATCATCGCGACAACACGCTGAAGCAGTTCGCCAAGCTTTATCGCGAGAACGCGAACGACTTCCCACAAGGCTGCGCGGACGAAGATTATCGGCGTAAGCTGGAGAAAGCTTATCCGATCCATCCCGAATTGTTCGACCAACTCTATACCAGTTGGGGTTCGCTCGAAAAATTCCAGCGTACGCGCGGTGTGCTGCGGTTGATGGCGCAGGCGATTCACGAGCTTTGGATGAATGGCGATCCGTCCGTCATGATCATGCCGGGGAGTGTCGCTGTGAGTTCGCCGCGCGTTGAGCCAGAATTGCTCCACTACCTCGACGTGAGCTGGCAATCGATCATTGCGGGCGACGTAGATGGTACGGCATCCACACCCTACAGGATCGATCAGTCAGCACCCAATCTCAATCGCTACTCTGCGACCAGGCGAGTGGCTCGTGCTATCTTCATGGGCACAGCACCGACACATCAACAGCAAAATACAGGCCTCGACGACAAGCAGATCAATCTCGGCGTCGTACAACCCGGCGAGCGACCTGCGATCTTTGGGGATGCGCTGCGCCGTCTGACCAATCAAGCCAAGTTCATGCATGCCGATCTCGGTCGGTACTGGTATTCGATGTCTGCGAGCCTCAATCGTATTGCGGCCGACAAGGCCGGACAAATTGAAGCCGCGCTCGTCGATATGACGATCGATTCTGAGCTTGGCAAATACGTTAATGGCTTGGCAGATCGCGGCCATTTTGATGCCGTGCAAGTCGCACCTGCTACTTCGGCAGAAGTACCAGATGAAGCCGGTGGCGTGCGTGCCGTCGTGCTTGGCGGCGCTTACCCACACAGCGGCCGCGAAGGCTCCGAAGCACTGACTGAGGCGAAGGAAATCCTCTTGCAGCGCGGCAGTACGCCGCGTGTTTATCGCAACATGCTGGTGTTTATTGCCGCAGACGCTCGCCAGCTCGATAACTTGAAGGATGCTGTGCGTGCGGTGTTGGCGTGGGGCGAAATCGTTCGAGATACCGATCGTCTGAATCTCACCCAAAGCGACAGTGCACTCGCCAAGGCCAAACTGACCGAGGCGAACGAGACGATGAAGACGCGCCTCAAAGAAGCTTGGTGCTATCTGCACTACCCCGCACAGGAGAGCGCACAGGCTGATGTAGAGTGGGTATCCGGCAAGATCCCAGCCCAGGACGGATTGCTGGCACGGGCAAGCAAGAAGCTTGTGGCTGAGGAAGGGATGCTAACTGAACTAGGCCCGACGCGTCTCGATCGCGATCTCCAAAAATACATCTGGAATGGGAAGCCGCACCTTGGGCTGAAGGACCTGCGAGAATACCTCAATCGCTATCTCTACTTGCCACGCCTCAAAAATCAGGACGTGTTGGTCAAAGCTGTACAGTCGGCCGTTAGCGGTATGCTACCAGGTCCGTTTGCTTATGCCGAGCGTTGGGATGAGAAGTCAGACACTTATCTAGGCTTGGCCATCGAGCGTGCGGCCAATGCCGCAGTCGTGATCGATAGCGACAGTGTGATCATAAAGCCGGACGCGGCGGAGGCGCATAGGCCCGCACCTGCTCAGACAACGCCGGGAGGGGATGAAGCAAGCAGTCCCGAGGAGGCAGGGCCGGCGCCGGGAGAGACTTCGACGGGAGTGTCGCCAGAGCCGCCGCCTGCCGAGAAATTGCCGACGCGGTTCACCGGCGCTGTGATGATTTCTGCGGATCGACCAGCCAGGGACATCCATCAAATTGTTGAGGCAATCGTCGAGCAGCTCACAACCTTGCCCGGGAGCACGGTGAAGCTTAGGTTGGAAATCGAGGCAGATGTTCCCTCTGGTCTCGACCGTGCGAAGGTGAGGACGCTAGTCGAAAACGCCAATACCTTGGGGTTCGTCGAAAGAGCGATCGAATAACTGATGCTCACGTAAGGTTAGGTCCTGTTTGGAAATCAAATGGCGGCGCTCATGCGGGATTTGGCTGGCTTGCACCTGAACGGCCGCAATCCCACTGCATCATCCGAAAGGAGACGCTCCGGGCTGTCCTCAATGGACGACATTGAGTTTGAGCGGGAATTCCAGCGGTCGCACACTGGCCTCGCATGCTCGGACCAGGGTGCGGCGTTTCTTTCGCTGACCCGCTGGCACTCTTGCGGCTCTCCTTGCCGAACGCCGGCTGGCACCCAGTCCCGCGCGCCTGGCGTTCGGCCGCGTCGAGCCTTGCAAGGGTGCCGTTTCCTTCTGGCTCGCTACGCGAGCGCTTCTGCTCGCATGCTGTGATCTCGGTTAATCGGACCAACCACCGAACCCTGTTGGTGAGGAGAGGGGGCTGGGATGGAATGGCGCAGGATGGGACCATTCTCGAGTCTTTTCGATTCCTCGGTCCGAAAGTTTCTGCTATGTTCCAAGGAGCAAACCAATGAACGCCATCATGACCGATTTCGACTTCAAGCGCGGTAGCGAACCAGTTTCCCAGAGCTGGGAAGGCTTTGCCGAGCTTGATCGGGCGCTTGCCGAGGATCGGCTGACCGAATATCGAGTTCGGAAGTCATGGGCTGACCCTTGGAGCCGTCGCATTACCATTGGCGTGATGACCGTGATCGCGTCCGTATTTGCCTTCCTTGCAGGCAGCTCACTCGGCATCTGGTGAGCGGCGACAGCTCACCATTCCTTTACATCATCGGCTGCCTCAGCACTTGCACCCTTGGCAGGATCAGTGATTCCTTTGAGATCGGAGCGCTGGCCCGAAATTCGCTGGTGACCAGCGCCCTGCTGTCGGGCAACTTCATCGCGGATGCTTGATGGATCGGGTCCTTGCGGCAGTCCCTTCGGCTCGGGAATGACGCCAAGTGGAGCCGTCGCGCGAACGCTGGCCGGCGTGCTGACCGCTGGACTGCCGATTGGTGTCACAGGTGGAAGGACGAGCTCACTTTCAACCCCGGACTTGATGCTGCCCGCATAGGATTCGACGAATTTGCGCTGGAGCGCCTGGCCTTTGGGGCTGAGCTGGAACGTGGTATCGTCAAAGCGAACGTCGCCATAGTAATCTCGATTGTTCTCGATCTCGGCCATTCCCCATTCGCGGTAGGTCTGACTGAGGTTGAGGTTTCCGGAGGCATTGCTTCCCGAGAAGAAGGACGCCTGCCGTTCGAGCCGATTGCCGGTCTCTTCGGAACGGCGCGCTTCGAGCGTGCTGGTCTTGGTTTCGGTGAGCGAAGCATTGAGGCCGCTGGCGGTGGAATTTACGCGGCTGTTTGTCGAGGTGCCGACCGTGCGGAGAAATCCGTCGCGCGTGCTGTTCCAGTTATGGCTTTCAGCGGTCTGGCTCAGCGAACCGTAGATCTTCGAGCGGTCCTCGGATGCAATGCCGATGTCGCTGTCAGTCCAGGTTCTCGTACCACCACCTCTAACGCCAACCTTCGCCGAAGCGACGCCAGCGCTGATGCCTGCGTCTGCGCTTGCCTCCCCCCCAAGAAACCAGGCCGTCGAAATGTCGTCTGCTGCGCGGCGCGAGAGGCCAAATTGGCGCTGAAGGCCGAGCGAAGCCTGATCGACCTCACTGTAAGCAGTCTGAACGCTATCGGAGCTCGATGTGCCGCTGGCGGTCTCGATGTTTTGGCCGCTGTTGGTCTGGTCGCGCAGCTCGCGGAACTGGGCGATGGAGCTGGTGGTCGATTGCTGCGCGAGTGCGGTCTTTGCCTCGCTGTTGGCATGGTACTCGCTCGCCATGGTCGAGAGGCGCGACGAGAAGTCGCGGCTGAGCGTGGGCGTGAACGGGTAGCTCGAATTCGGGAGCTGGTCGTAAGCCGCCTCGGGGTAGCTGGTCGTCTGCGCGCCGCTGTCGCTGATCGTGCGGGTCTGGGCTGCGCCATAGGTGAAGCTCGGCGCAACCGTACCTTGGGCAAACTGGCGGGTCATCACGGTCGAGTTTTCGAGGCTGGTGTTGCCAAGCGCGACATTGCCAGTGCTCGCCTCGCGCGCGGCTTCCTCTGCCGCGTTCTGGCTCGGGTTAAGATAGCTGGTCGCCTGGTGCGAGATCGCCATCGCGCCCTTGGCGACGCCGCCCGCGAGGAACGGCACCGAGGCGATAAGGTAGCCCGCGAGCAGACCGATGTCGGAGTTGACGTCCGCCATGCCGGTGAACGTCGCAAGGCTGAGGCCGTTGGTGCCGGCGACCGCACTCATGTCGGCGGCACCCTTGTACATCAGCATCATGTGGAGGATCACGAACAGCGGTCCCCAGGCGGCAAGGTAGAAGAACCCGGTGACATAGCCTTTGAGCGCTAGCGGCCCGGTCTTTGG
>JAGWUW010000220.1 GCA_028868235.1 Betaproteobacteria bacterium
GGTCGGTCGATTAAGGTTACGCCCTTTTAGGCAACAGCTTTTTTGGGCTCAAGAATGATGATCAGCGGTGCAGAAATTGTAATCAGGTGCCTGCAAGAAGAAAAGGTCGACTATGTGTTCGGTTACCCCGGCGGTTCCGTTCTGCATATCTATGACGCCCTTTTCAAGCAGGATGAGGTCAAGCACATTCTGGTTCGCCATGAGCAGGCCGCAGTGCACGCTGCGGATGCTTATTCGCGCTCATCGCAGAAGGTCGGTGTTGCCTTGGTGACTTCCGGGCCGGGGGTGACCAACACGGTTACGGGTATTGCCACAGCTTACATGGATTCGATTCCGATGGTTGTGCTGTGCGGCCAGGTGCCGACCGCCTATATCGGTCAGGACGCCTTCCAAGAGTGTGATACGGTCGGCATTACCCGTCCCTGCGTCAAGCACAATTTCCTGGTCAAGGACGTCAAAGACCTAGCGGCGACCATAAAGAAAGCTTTTCATATTGCCTCTACCGGCCGTCCGGGACCGGTCGTTGTCGATATTCCGAAGGATATCACCGCTCAGGTTTGTGACTTTGACTATCCCAAGTCCGTACAGATGCGATCGTACAATCCGGTAGTCAAGGGCCATCTGGGGCAGATCAAGAAGGCCGTGCAGATCCTTCAGGAAGCCAAGCGTCCCATCATCTACACCGGCGGCGGTGTGATCCTGTCTGATGCGTCGGAGAAACTTACTACGCTGGCCCGTAAGCTGAATTTTCCGGTGACCAATACTTTGATGGGTTTGGGCGGCTATCCGGCGACTGACAAGCAATTCGTCGGCATGCTGGGTATGCACGGTACCTTCGAGGCTAACAATGCGATGCATTTTGCCGACGTTATCCTGGCCATTGGTGCTCGTTTCGACGACCGTGTTATCGGCAATCCGGAGCACTTCGGCGAAGAGAAGCGTCGCGTCATTCACATCGATATCGATCCGTCGTCTATTTCCAAGCGCGTAAAGGTCGATGTGCCTATCGTCGGCAACGTTAACGATGTTCTGGACGAGATTCTGAAGTTGATCGATGATGGCTTCACTGCCGACCCCGAGGTGGCCGACTGGTGGAAACAGATCGACGAATGGCGTGGCCGCAACTCTTTAGCCTATCGTCAGTCCGAGCACATCATGCCACAGTACGTGGTCGAGAAGTTGTACGAAGTGACGAGGGGTGAAGCCTTCATCACTTCCGATGTTGGCCAGCACCAGATGTTTGCTGCGCAGTACTACAAATTCGACAAGCCGCGTCGCTGGATCAATTCCGGCGGCCTCGGCACCATGGGGGTTGGCCTGCCGTACGGCATGGGTGTTCTGCTCGCCAATCCGGGTTCTCAGGTCGCCTGCGTTACTGGCGAAGGTTCGATCCAGATGTGTATCCAGGAACTGTCGACCTGTAAGCAGTACGAGTTGCCGATCAAGATCATCAACCTGAACAACGGCATGCTAGGGATGGTGCGCCAGTGGCAGGAGATGTTTTACTCTAAGCGCTATTCGCAGTCCTACGTTACGTCGCTGCCCGATTTCGTCAAGCTGGCCGAATCTTATGGTCACGTCGGGATGCGCATCGAGAAGCCGGAAGACGTCGAGCCAGCGCTGCGCAAGGCCTTCACGGAGTACAAGGATCGCCTGGTGTTCATGGACTTCATCATCGATCCGGGCGCTAATGTGTTCCCGATGGTGGCAGCGGGCAAGGGCCTGACCGAAATGATCCTCGCCGAAGATATCTGAGCGGGGGAGGAAAAGAAAAAATGCGTCATATCATTTCCATCCTGATCGAAAACGAATCGGGTGCACTATCCCGTGTGGCCGGGCTGTTCTCCGCCCGCGGCTACAACATCGAATCGCTGACCGTGGCGCCGACGGAAGATCCGTCGCTGTCGCGGATGACCATCCTGACCTGGGGTTCCGACGAGGTGCTCGAGCAGATCACCAAGCAGCTCAACAAGCTGGTTGATGTCGTCAAGGTGGTCGATCTCTCCGAGGCTGCGCACGTCGAGCGCGAACTGATGCTGATCAAGGTTCGCGCCACCGGCAAGGATCGCGAAGAGATGAAGCGTATGGCCGATATTTTCCGTGGTCGCATCATCGACGTCACGGAATCGACCTATGTGATCGAACTGACCGGCGCAAGCTCCAAGCTCGACTCGTTCATCTCCGCGCTCGATGCCGGCCTGATTCTCGAAACCGTCCGTACCGGTGTCTGTGGCATCGGTCGCGGCGATCGTATTCTCAAAGTCTAACTATTTGCTCAGAAAGAGGATTTCATGAAAGTTTATTACGACAAGGACGCCGATCTCTCCCTGATCAAGGGCAAGAAGGTCACCATCGTTGGTTACGGCTCGCAGGGGCATGCCCACGCCCAGAACCTGAAGGATTCCGGCGTCAAGGTCACCGTTGGCCTGCGCAAGGATGGCGCTTCCTGGAAGAAGGCCGAAGCTGCCGGTCTGAAGGTTGAAGAGATCGCCAAGGCCGTCAAGGGTGCCGACGTCGTCATGATCCTGTTGCCGGACGAGAACATCCCGCAGGTGTACAACGAAGAAGTCGCGCCGAACCTGAAGAAGGGTGCCGCTCTGGCCTTCGCCCACGGCTTCAACGTGCATTACAACCAGGTCGTGCCGCGCGCCGACGTGGACGTCATCATGGTCGCCCCGAAAGGCCCGGGTCACACCGTCCGTTCCGAGTACCTGAAGGGTGGCGGCGTGCCGTCCCTGATCGCCGTTTACCAGGACAAGTCCGGCAAGGCCAAGGACATCGCCCTCTCCTACGCTGCTGCCAATGGCGGCACCAAGGGTGGCGTCATTGAGACCAACTTCCGCGAAGAAACTGAAACCGACCTGTTCGGCGAGCAAGCCGTTCTGTGCGGCGGCGCAGTCGAGCTGGTCAAGATGGGCTTCGAAACCCTGGTTGAAGCCGGCTACGCTCCGGAAATGGCTTACTTCGAGTGTCTGCACGAGTTGAAGCTCATCGTCGACCTGATGTACGAAGGCGGCATCGCCAACATGAACTACTCGATCTCGAACAACGCCGAATACGGCGAGTACGTGACCGGTCCGGAAGTCATCAACGAGCAGTCGCGCGTCGCCATGCGCAACGCCCTGAAGCGCATCCAGACTGGCGAATACGCCAAGATGTTCATCCTCGAAGGCCGCACTAACTATCCTTCGATGACCGCTCGTCGTCGCCTGAACGCTGTGCACCAGATCGAAACGGTCGGTGGACAGCTGCGCGACATGATGCCGTGGATCAAGAAGAACAAGCTGGTTGACCAGTCCAAGAACTAAGTGGTCTCTGGCTTGGTGGCCGCTCTGCGCATGCGCAGCTAAGGCAACCTTCGCTTCGGGCGGTGTGGGAAACTGCACCGCCCTTGTTGTTTGCGGATTTTGATGCTTTCCGGGTGTATCCTCTTCGGGTTGCCCGTACATATAAGCCCATGACAGAACTCAAACCCCGTAAGTCGCTGTTCAATCCGGAAGTTAAACGGCGTGGCATTTACGTGCTGCCCAACCTGTTCACCACTGCAGCCCTGTTTGCCGGCTTCTTTGCTATCGTGCAGGCGATGCAGGGCGATTTCGCCCGGGCTGCTATGGCTATTTTCATCGCAATGGTGCTCGACGGCCTGGATGGTCGGGTGGCGCGACTGACCAATACCCAGTCAGCTTTCGGTGCCGAATACGATTCTCTATCCGACATGGTCAGCTTCGGTGCGGCACCGGCATTGGTCATGTACGAGTGGGCCTTGCGTGACCTTGGACGGCTGGGCTGGATCGCGGCCTTCATCTACTGCGCTGGTGCTGCCTTGCGTCTTGCTCGTTTTAACACCACGCTGGAAGTGATGGACAAGCGCTACTTCCAGGGTTTGCCTTCGCCGGCTGCCGCGGCACTGGTGGCCGGCCTGGTCTGGGTCATGATCGAAACCGGCGTGGCCGGAAGCGATGTGCGCTGGTTTGCTTGCGCCCTGACCATCTTTGCTGGCGTGACCATGGTGTCCAATATTCGTTTCTACAGCTTTAAGGACATTAACCTAAAGAAGAGCGTGCCCTTCTTCGTGATCGCGGCGATCGCCCTCGGTTTTGCACTGGTCGCCTACAGCCCGGAAATCGCCTTGTTCGGTTTCTTCGTCCTTTATGGCCTGTCCGGCTATGTCCAGGCGGCCATTGGCCTGCTCAAGCGAAAGCCCCAGTAATTCCCGGAGTTCCCATGAAACAGCATCTGGTAATTTTCGATACGACCCTGCGCGACGGCGAGCAGAGCCCGGGCGCGTCGATGACCAAGGAAGAGAAGATTCGCGTTGCCCGCCAGCTGGAAAAGATGCGGGTCGATGTGATCGAGGCGGGCTTCGCCGCCGCTTCGCCCGGCGACTTCGATTCCATCCACGCCATCGCCCAGGCGATCAAGGATTCCACCATCTGCTCGCTGGCGCGGGCCAACGAGAACGATATCAACCGTGCCGGCGAGGCAATCAAACCGGCCAAATCTGGCCGCATCCATACCTTCATCGCGACTTCGCCGATTCATATGGAGAAGAAGCTGCGCATGACGCCGGACCAGGTCGTCGAGCAGGCGGTGAAATCGATCGCTTGGGCGCGCCAGTACACGGACGACATCGAATTCTCGGCTGAGGATGCCGGGCGCTCTGAAATCGATTTCCTGTGTCGTATTTTCGAGGCGGTGATCAAGGCTGGAGCCACGACCATCAACGTCCCGGATACGGTCGGCTACGCCATTCCGTTCCAGTATGCGGAAACCATGCGCCAGTTGATCGAGCGCGTGCCGAATTCGGACAAGGTCGTTTGGTCGGTGCATTGCCACAACGACCTCGGGCTGGCCGTTTCCAACTCGTTGGCCGCGGTGCTGTCCGGGGCGCGTCAGGTCGAGTGTACGATCAACGGTCTGGGCGAACGGGCCGGCAATGCCGCGCTCGAGGAAATCGTCATGGCCGTGCGCACCCGGCCGGACATCTTCCCG
>JAGWUW010000221.1 GCA_028868235.1 Betaproteobacteria bacterium
CTGACGCTTGAAAAGGTCCAGGCAGCGATCGCGTTCGATCAGCCCAAGCTGCACGCTCGCCTTACCGGGGAACAGATCCTGATCGAAGGCGGCTTTCTGGTGGTCGAAAAGGATGTGGCCGCCGCGCCAGATGGCCCGATCACCGAATTCAGCATCCGTTTGGAAGTTAGCCGCCGCTATCCAAACCTTGAGCCCAAGGTCTTCGAGGTAGACGGTCGAATCCCTCGCAATCCCGATCACCATATCAACGATGATGGCGATTGCTGTGTCACGGTGTGGGAGCATTGGCTCGCCACAGCGGCCGATCGTTCCATCGGCAGCTTCATCAACGGCCCACTCAACGAATATTTTCTCAGCCAGTTCTGGTTCGAGAAAACCGGAAAATGGCCGTTTGGCGAGCGTCCCCACGGCACCGCCGGGATGGAAGAAGCCTATGCCGACGCCTTGGGCATCGCCAATCGGCGGGAAGCGCTGATCTACCATCTCAGGTTGTTGTCGCAGGAGTGGCCGAAGGGGCATTGGGTTTGCCCGTGTGGCAGCGGCCAAATTGTCCGGCAATGCCATCGCGACGACTTGATGAGCCTGCACAGGAGGGTCGCGCCGCACATCGCCAAGCGGATGCTGCGCCGACTGTTGCGCACTTGAGGATCAATTGCACTGAATGGTTCGTAATTTGTGCGGCGTTAGAACTAGGCGAGCGAATGTGCGGCCATGACCGCGTGAAGGCGATGTCTAACGTGTGCCTAAGAAGTTCAACACCCTTTCACGGGTTCTTACCCTCGGCAAACGCCCTCCCCTCAAGTCTCCAACAAACCTTGGATCCCCAACCGCAAGCCGGCCGAACTTGCTCGGCGGCATTCGGTGTTGCGCAAGGTAGGTCTCGATCTGGTCCAGGAGCTCCATCGCCGTCCAACTCACTTTGGGCTTGTGTTCTTGTTATGTTCCGTATAGGAGCGCCTTCCTAGAGTCTAGGATTTTTTCCTATGCAGGCAGCTTTGGAACCGAGAGACATGGACGAGGCACGCGAAGCGCTCGACCGGCTGATCCTTGAGCGGCGGGTCAATTATTCGGGGATTTCCCGGCTGTTGGGGCGCAACACGTCCTATATCCAGCAGTACCTGCGCAAAGGAAGCCCGCGCTATCTCGACGAGCGAGACCGGGGCGTGCTCGCACGCTTCTTCGGGGTCGATGAGTCGGTGCTAGGCGGCCCGACCCACCGTTCGGGACCCGTGGTCGATCTTGTGCAGGTCCCAATCCTCGCAGTCGAAGCCTCAGCCGGTCACGGCGCTCTTGCCGAAATGGAGGCGAAGAGCGCGCAATTCGGGTTCGATCCCAACTGGCTGCGGAAGTTGACGCCAAGCAAGTCACCGAGCCTTTCGATTATCGGAGTGCGCGGGGATTCGATGGAGCCGACTCTGACCGATGGCGATGACGTGCTGGTCGATCTCGGCGACAACCAGGCGCGGCTGCGCGACGGAATCTATGTCCTGCGCATGGACGACAGCCTCAACGTCAAGCGGGTCGCGATCGAGCCGCAGGGCAGGCGGATTTCGGTGGTGAGCGACAATCCTGCCTATCCGAGCTGGAACAACCTTGAGCGCCGGGCGGTGAACATCGTCGGGCGGGTGCTTTGGTTCGGGCGAAAGTTGCAGTAGCGTCACCTCATGATGCTTTTGACCCTGGCCGCAGCGGTGGTGGCCGCTGGCGAAACTTTCACCTGCACTCCCACCGCTGTCTGGGACGGTGATGGCCCGATCTGGTGCGCCGAGGGACCGCACGTGCGCATTTCCGGGATCGCCGCACGCGAAATGGACGGCACTTGCCGCGACAACCAGCCCTGTCCGGCGGCCACGGCCCTGCAAGCGCGCGATGCACTGATCGACCTGTTCGGCGGTACGCGCGGCACCAACAGCACCGGCCACGTCCGGGTAACCGGGCCGTCGATGTTCTGCCGCTCGGAAGGCTCGGCCGGGGGCAGCCGCACCGCAGCCTGGTGCACCCTCCCCTCTGGCCAGGACCTCTCCTGCGCGATGATCGCAACGGGTACCGTGCTCAAGTGGGACCGCTACTGGCGGGGCCACCGGTGCCGCTGAGCGCCTGGGAGATTAGGGCATGCGCCAACACGGTTCTCAAGGCCCATGACGACAAGGCTCCGCTGCACGTTACCGAGCAAATCGGCGCGCTCGCGCTCAAGGGCGACCAGGAAGGCATCCGCACATCTCAAGAAATCGCATTGCGTCTAGTCGAACTGATGGCTCAGCCATCCGCGACGGAACATCTGCAGCAGGATCAATTATCGATATCAACGTCGGCTAAGTCGGGCGATCCGGAATGTCGGCTTCTCGTTTGTGACTCGCGAATAGCAGTCGTTCCCAGCGTCTCCTCCCAATGTCCATTTGGTGCCCAGAGCCTCGCACAAATCGCTGCTCATTGCACTGGAGGCCGACGCTGCTCGAGCCAGATCCTGATCGCATCGTCTTCGTCTGTCGCTACCCGCCCGGGGTGTGCTTCGAGTTCGGCAAGTGCATCTGCGATTGAGCGCCAAGGGTGCAGATCCTCGCGCGCCGCATCCAAGCGTCGTGCAATGCCATCGCGCATCTGTGCCTGCTCGCCATCGCTGAGCAGGTGCGGTGCCGTTACATGCACGATCCGCATCGCGAGCCGTCGGAAGCGCTTGTCGAAGAAGGTCCGTGCGATCATGACCCGATCGAGCACTTCGGCGCGGTGGAAATCGGCCATCAGCCGTTCGTCTGGCGAAGACGCAAAGCCCTCGAATATTGTCTCTTCGACCTCTGTGCTATGAGCGGATTTTTCGTGCGCGGGAGGTGCAATCAATTCGGTTAGGCGAAGGCAATAGTCGTCGTCGCCGGCGAGGAACTGCGCCTGTGCGAGTTCGGTGGCGGCTGGTGCTGACCCAGCAAGCGCCTCGGCTTCGGCCAGCGTAAAGACAAGTGGAGCCTTGTTGAGTGCGACGCGGCGCAGTGCTCGTCGCAATCCGGCGGTTTCGTTCGCAGTGAAATTGTCGATCCTCGTCTTCGCGTCCCGCCAATCGTAGTCGAGCCGCGCGAGGACTGCGTGCGATCCCTGCGACCCGCTCATGTCGATGCGTCGATAGAAGCCCACCTGTGGTGTTCCACCATGCTGGACGAGAAAAATGGGTGTTCCGGATGCCAGGATCGCGGCCGACGACTTTTTCAAGGCGCGCGCCACGAGCGGTTTCCACAATTCTGGCAAATTTCGGGCGATACATCTCGCGAGGAAAAGAGTCGCCTCGACGTCGCCCATCGCATCATGCGCCCGGTGCGCATTAAAACCGTTTGCTGGTGCGATGCCGTCAAGACGAAAGCTCGACGTGCCGTCCTCCCGTAGAGGAATATCGAGGAGGCCGGGACGGAAATAAGCAGCCGCGCGTATGATTGGCAGGAGGTCGAGCCGTGCATTGCCACCTGTCACCGTTAGATAGGGCGGAAGAAGCGCCTGCCAAAAGGCGCGCTGGAGGAAGGGCTCATCGAAGCGCATCGAATTGTAGCCGACGAAGGTCGCGGGACCCCAGTCCGCGAGCCGCCGGTTGATTATGCCCATCATTGTGAAGAAGTCGGGAAGTAAGGGATTCTCAAGCTGACTTACCGGCGTTCCCGTAATTAGTAATGCACCCGGCGCGGGAACGATCCATGGCAGCAGGCGGCAGCGGATTTCGAAGCGCTCGATTTCAGTCAGATCGTCGTCGGCAAGGATAGCGCCGAACTGCAATATCTGGTCAAAGACGATATTGGTGCCGGTGGTCTCGATGTCGTAGAAGATGAACATCGTTAATCCAGCGTTCGCACGCTTCCGGCCCATCTTTGCTGCCGGACTGCGGTAAGTCCAGAAGCGCGGGGCAGAAGTGCTTGTCGTTTCATATTATCTCGGTCTTTTGGCTAAGTGCCTTGATGTCCTTGAAACCTGGCGGCAGGCTCTTGAACTCTTTCTCATTTTCATCCTGCTGATGCGCGGCGAGCGCTGCGAGCGGCAACTGGATGAGCTGTGCGTTGGGCAGACGCTGCCCGGCGTGTCGGTAAATTGAACGAAGGTAGGGTTCGCGAAAGGGACTCACCGCGAGCGAACCGCCGAACTGGCCGCAATTGCATACGACGACGTTGCAGAATAACATGCGCGAAAGAGCTTCGGCCAAGTGGTTGAATGATGTCGTGTCTTTGTTGTAAGCTAAGATAAACAAGGTCTGAATCTTGTTCCGGTACATGACGATGCGATCTAAGTCTATGAAGTCATAGCAGATTGCGACCGCGAATTTGCCAAGGTCGGAACTCTCGAAAATCCAAACAGTGGGATGGGCGAGGAACGCGACACTCGCCCCTGTGATGGCCTGAAGCTTCTTTTCCTCAGTTGGCGCCGGATAGGTCTTTCCGACCCGACGTATCTGGGTGCGGCGCGCGATCTGCTTTCCGCCGAGACGCCGTGGTACAATCACTACAGCTTCGTTCGACACGGTAGGCGAGACCTCTCCCGTCTCGATCTTATAGTCGAGCCCGGCGATGATGATTGCTTCGAGATTTTCGGCCGCTACCTTGAGCTTTGCCACGAAACCAAGTGGCACCGAAAGCTCGGGGAGGAGAACAATATCGGGCCGCCTTTCGAGCCCACGCAATGAAGATAGGTAATGTCTTATCTCTTTCTTTGCGCGACGTTCCTCGATGGTCGACATGCGCACACAATCTTGCCAGTTACCCGTTCCATCATCCACCCAAGCCGCATCGACATTGAGTGAAGTCTGGATGACGCCTATATGGAGTCTGTCATTCACCATCTTCGTCTCCGTCACCCTCACCCCCGGCCGCAAAATCGTTCAAACGGAACGGTATCAACTGGCGCGGTTGGTTCATCATAACCGCGAGCTGGTTCTCCTCGAGCACCTTCTGCGCGTTGCGAATAGCATCGAGTAGAGCAGTCGCGCCTATGAGGAGG
>JAGWUW010000222.1 GCA_028868235.1 Betaproteobacteria bacterium
GATGGCAGCTTCCATCGACTTGATGACCAGATTAGCCGCCTCAACCCAGCCCAGGTGACGCAGCATCATCTCGGCCGACAAGATAAGCGACCCCGGATTGACCTTATCCAGACCGGCATATTTCGGCGCCGTACCGTGTGTCGCCTCAAAACAGGCGTACCGGTCCGAGATGTTGGCACCCGGCGCAATGCCGATACCGCCCACCTGGGCCGCCAGCGCATCGGAAATGTAGTCTCCGTTCAGGTTGGCTGTGGCAATCACGTCGTATTCAGCCGGGCGTAGCAGTATCTGCTGCAGGAAAGCATCGGCGATGGAGTCCTTGATGATGATTTCGCGGCCACTCTTCGGATTCTTGATCTTGCACCATGGGCCACCATCGATCAGCTCGGCACCAAACTCTTCCTGAGCGAGCTTGTAGGCCGTGTCACGGAATAACCCTTCCGTGAATTTCATGATGTTACCCTTGTGTACGATGGTCACCGACTTGCGATCGTTGTCGATGGCATACTTGATCGCGGCGCGAACCAAACGCGATGTGCCTTCGACCGAAATCGGCTTGATACCGATGCCAGAGCTTTCCGGGAAACGAATCTTCTTGACGCCCATTTCCTCCTGCAGGAACTTGGTCAGTTTCTTAACGCCCTCAGAGCCGACGGCCCATTCGATACCGGCGTAGATATCTTCGGTGTTCTCGCGGAAGATAACCATGTTGGTCAGTTCAGGATGCTTCAGCGGCGATGGCACACCCTTGAAATACTGGACGGGACGCACACACTGATAGAGGTCGAGTTCCTGGCGCAACGCCACATTAAGGGAACGGATGCCGCCTCCAACTGGCGTCGTCATCGGTCCTTTGATCGAAACGGAGTACTCCTTCAGCGCATCGAAGGTTTCCTTGGGCAGCCATTCGTCCGAACCGTACAGGCGGGTCGACTTCTCGCCAGCATAGACTTCCATCCAAAAGATTTTCTTCTTGCCGCCAAAGGCCTTCTCGACCGCTGCATCGATGACCTTGATCATCACCGGCGTAATATCGATACCGATGCCGTCGCCCTCAATGAAAGGGATGATCGGATTATCGGGAATCGCCTGACCCGGAATGATTTTCGAACCGCCTTGCGGAACCTTGATGTGAGAAGTCATATCCACTCCGTGCGTTGTTATGGGACGGCGACTGCTGGGTCGAATCCACTCTCTGCGAGAGCACTAAGCGATATGTCACCCCGTCGCGGTATCGTCTATGATTATGCGGCAAAACCCATGGGCATGTCAGCGAGCAGCCAATAGCTGGCGCCAAAGAAAAAGGCCCGGCAAACCCACTGGGTCTGCCGGGCCGTCAGCGACTATTTTTGCTTAGGCGCGAGCTGCCTTGATGGCGGCGTTCAGCGTCGGACTCGGGCGCATGATCGCCTTGGTCTTCTCCGGGTCGGCCTTGTAATAGCCTCCGATATCGACCGGCTTACCCTGCACTGTCTTCATCTCGGCGACGATCTGCGCCTCGTTGTCGGTCAGTGTCTTGGCCAGCGGCGCGAACTGGGCTGCCAGCTCCTTGTCTTCAGTCTGGGCAGCCAATTCCTGCGCCCAGTACATGGCAAGGTAGAACTGCGAACCGCGGTTGTCCAGCTCACCTGTCTTCGGCGACGGCGACTTGTTGTTATCAAGCAGCTTGCCTGTCGCAGCATCCAAGGTCTTGGCCAACAACTTGGCTTTGGCATTATTTTCCTTGATCCCCAGCTCTTCCAGCGACACGGCAAGGGCCAGGAACTCACCGAGCGAGTCCCAACGCAGGTGGTTTTCCTGGGTCAGCTGCTGCACGTGCTTCGGAGCCGAGCCACCAGCACCCGTTTCGTACATACCTCCGCCGTTCATCAACGGGACGATGGATAGCATCTTGGCCGAGGTTCCCAGTTCCATGATCGGGAACAGGTCGGTCAGGTAGTCACGCAGGATATTGCCGGTCACCGAAATGGTATCCAGACCGCGAGCCACGCGCTCCAGCGTGAAACGCATGGCGCGAACCTGCGACATGATGCGGATTTCCAAGCCGGTGGTGTCGTGATCCTTCAGGTACTTTTCGACCTTCTTGATCAGTTCGGCTTCGTGCGGACGGTACGGGTCGAGCCAGAAGACGGCCGGGGTATTGGAATTCCGGGCGCGGGTGACGGCCAGCTTGACCCAGTCGCGGATCGGCGCGTCCTTGACCTGGCACATACGCCAGATATCGCCGGCTTCGACGTTCTGCGTCAGCAGCACTTCACCGGTGTTGTTGTCGACGATGTTGGCAATGCCGTCTTCGGCGATTTCAAAGGTCTTATCGTGCGAGCCGTATTCTTCGGCCTGCTGGGCCATCAGACCAACGTTCGGAACGGTGCCCATGGTGCGCGGATCGAAGTTGCCGTGCCATTTGCAGAAGTTGATCATCTCCTGATAAATGCGGGCAAAGGTCGATTCCGGCATGACGCACTTGCTGTCGTACTGCTTGCCGTCGGCGCCCCACATCTTGCCGCCCTGACGAATCATGGCCGGCATGGAGGCGTCGACGATGATGTCGTTCGGGGAGTGGAAATTGGTGATGCCCTTGGCCGAGTCGACCATGGCCAGACGCGGGCGATGCTCCTGGCAAGCATGCAGGTCACGGATGATCTCGTCGCGCTTGGATTCCGGCAACTGCTTGATCTTCTCGTAAAGATCGACCATGCCGTTGTTAACGTTGATGCCCAGTTCGGCAAAGGTCTTGCCGTGCTTCTCGAAGGCTTCCTTGTAGTAGATCTTGACGCAGTGACCGAACACGATTGGGTGCGAGACCTTCATCATCGTCGCCTTGACGTGCAGCGAGAACAGGATGCCAGATTCGCGGCAGTCTTCCAGTTGGGCCTCATAGAAGTCGCACAGCGCCTTCTTGCTCATGAACATGGAGTCGATGATCTCGCCTTCGAGTAGCGACAGCTTCGGTTTTAGGACGGTCGTCTTGCCTCCCTTGGCGATCAGTTCCATACGGACTTCGCGCGGCTTGTCCAGGGTCATCGATTTTTCGCCGTGGTAAAAGTCACCGTGGTGCATATGGGAAACGTGGGTCTGCGACCATTGTTTCCATTCGCCCATGGAGTGCGGGTGCTTCTTGGCGTAGTTCTTGACGGCGCCTGGAGCGCGGCGATCGGAGTTCCCTTCGCGCAGCACTGGGTTGACGGCAGAACCAAGGCACTTGCCGAAGCGGACCTTGAGTGCCTTTTCTTCGTCGGTTGTCGGATTTTCGGGATAGTCGGGGATCTTGTAGCCCTTTTCCTGCAGTTCCTTGATACAGGCTTTCAGCTGGGCTACGGAAGCCGAGATATTCGGCAACTTGATGATATTGGTGTCCGGCAGCAGGCACTTCTTGCCCAGGTCGGCCAGCGTATTCGGCAGACGCTGCTCTTCGGTCAGGAACTCCGGGAATTCGGCGATAACGCGGGCGGACACGGAAATGTCAGCCTTTTCGATCTCGATGCCGGCCGGCTCCGTAAAGGTACGGATGATCGGTAGGAACGCGCACGTCGCCAGCAGCGGCGCTTCGTCGGTCAGCGTGTAAATGATTTTTGACTTTCCACCAGCCATAGATATCCCCTTGCGTTGGATTGAGTTTTTGGGGCCGAGGGTTACTTTCGACCCTTTGTGAACCGGTTTGCTGAAGCAAAACATTGAGAGTATCGGCCGCTGGCGCATCTCAGTCAACGAAATGCCTTTTCACATTGCGATTTCGCTTCAAATTCATACACATCCACGCAGAAGGCCGGTGCTAATATCTGGCGCAGAAACCAGCCTTCTCCAATCATGAAAATATCCGTCGGTCTCTACGGCACCAACGCTCACCAGATTGCCCTGGCCATGATTCAGGGGTTCAACAAGCACTACACCCTATTCCGCCAGACCAGCCGCGAAGCCAAGACACGCTTCGAACAAGGCGACTGGCTAGGTGTGCACAAGGCAGTAAAGGAACGCATCCGCTTCTACGACGACCGCGTCGACGAATGCGTCGAACGCCTGCGCAACGAGTTTGATGCCGGCTCCATCGAAGACACCACTTGGCAACAGGTCAAGCTGCTCTTCATCGGACTGCTGCTCAACCACAAGCAACCAGAACTAGCCGAGACCTTCTTCAACTCGGTAACGACCAAAATCCTGCATCGCAACTATTTCCACAACGACTTCATCTTCGTTCGTCCCACCATCTCGACCGAAAATATCGAGGGCGACGACACACAGACCTATCGTAGCTATTACGCCAAGGAGGATGGCCTGCACGGTGCCATGCGCAAGATCGTCCTCGACTTCGACTGGCTTCGTCCGTTCGCCGATCTGGAACGTGATGTCGAGTACGTTTATCAAGCAGTGCATCGCTCCTTGAACGGCATGCCCCGCCGCGAGGTCAATTTTCAGATTCAGGTGCTGGCTTCGCCCTTTTATCGCAACAAGGCGGCCTACATCATTGGCAAGGCCATCAACGGGGCGGCGGAATATCCGTTCACCCTTCCCGTTCTACATGACGAAGAAGGAAAGCTCTATCTCGACACCATCCTCCTCGACGCGTGGCGGATCGGCCTTCTTTTCTCGCTGTCACGCGCCTATTTCATGGTCGACATGGAAGTGCCATCGGGCTACGTGCAATTCCTGCGCTCCATTATGCCCATCAAGCCGCGCTCCGAGATTTACATCATGCTCGGCCTCGGCAAACAGGGCAAAACGATGTTCTTCCGAGATTTCATCTATCACCTGCACCATTCGGAAGACCAGTTCATCATGGCCCCCGGTATCCGCGGCATGGTCATGCTGGTGTTTACGCTGCCCTCCTACCCCTACGTCTTCAAGATCATCAAGGACGTCTTCGGCAGTTCCAAGGAGATGGATCAGGCCACCGTCAAGCGCAAGTTCCTGATGGTCAAGCAGGTCGACCGCGTCGGGCGCATGGCCGACACGCTG
>JAGWUW010000006.1 GCA_028868235.1 Betaproteobacteria bacterium
GCGCTGATCCGCTCGGCGCTCTGGAAGTAGCGCAGGGCATGGCGCGGGCCGATGGCGCGCAGCACGTAGGGGCTGATCGCCGACGGGATGATGCCGAACTTGACCTCGGAGGTGGAGAAGGCGGCATCGTCACTGGCCACCGCCATGTCGCAGGCGGCAGTCAGGCCGGTGCCACCGCCCAGCGCGGCGCCTTGCACGCGGGCGATGGTCGGTTTGCTCATGCCAGCCAGGGTGCGCAGCATGCCGGCGAACTTGCGGGCATCCTCGACATTCTGCTCATGAGTGAATTGCGAGGCGCGCTTCATCCAGTTGAGGTCGGCGCCGGCCGAGAAGTGCTTGCCTCGCCCCCCGAGGATGACGACGCGGACGCTGGCGTCGGCATCAAGCTCCTTGCAGGCGGCAGCCAACTCGGCAATCAGTTGTTCGTCGAAGGCGTTGAAGACGGCCGGGCGGTTCATCCAGATGGTGGCGACTTTGCCGGCCCGTTCGATTTCCAGGGTCTGATACATGGCGCGCCTCAGCGATTCTTGAAAGCCGGTTTGCGCTTCTCGGCGAAGGCGGCCATGCCTTCCTTCTGGTCCTCCAGCGCAAAAGCGGAATGGAAAACGCGGCGCTCGAAAATCAAGCCTTCGTTGAGGCTGGATTCGAAAGCCCGATTGACCGACTCCTTGATCATCATGACCACCGGCAGCGAGAAACCGGCAATGGTCTGCGCAGCCTTCAAGGTTTCCTCCAGCAACTGATCGGCCGGGATAACGCGGGCGACCAGGCCGGACTTCTCGGCTTCAGTCGCATCCATCATGCGTGCGGTCAGGCACAGGTCCATCGCCTTGGCCTTGCCGACGGCGCGCGGCAGGCGTTGCGTGCCACCGGCCCCTGGCAGGGTGCCAAGCTTGATTTCCGGCTGGCCGAACTTGGCCGTATCGGCGGCATAGATCATGTCGCACATCATCGCCATTTCACAGCCACCGCCGAGGGCGAAACCAGCTACGGCGGCGATTACCGGCTTCCTGGCCGTCTTGATGCGCTCCCAGTTGCGGGTGATGAAATCGGTCTTGTAGGCATGCATGTAGTCAAAATCCTTCATGAAGCCGATATCGGCGCCAGCGGCGAAGGCCTTCTCGTTGCCGGTGATGACGATGCAGCCGATGTTCTCGTCGGCTTCGAAGGTATCGATGGCGGTACCGATGCCGTCGACGACATCGTTGTTCAGGGCGTTCATCGCTTCCGGGCGGTTGATGCGGATCAGGCCGACCTTGCCGACGATCTCGCTGAGTACGACTTGGGACATGGATGTCTCCGAAAAAATGGCCGCCCCCGAGGGGACTTGAAGGCGGCCCAAGTGCAGTTGAAGGATGGGCGATCAGCGTTCGTCGAAGCTAACCGTCAGGTTCTTGGTCGTGGCGCGGGCCTGGCAGCTGAGAACGAACCCCTGCCTGACCTCGTCGGCTTCCAGCGTGAAGTTCTTGTCCATCACCACCTCACCGCACAGTATCTTGGCGCGACAGGTGCAGCACACGCCGGCCTTGCACGAGAACGGCAGATCGAGGCCGGCATCGAGCGCGGCGTCGAGCACGTGTTCGTCGGCGCCGATGTATAACTCGTGCTCCTTGCCGTCGAGCACGATGGTCAGCGCGATGTCTTTAGCAGCAGCTTGTTTTTGTGGGGCAGCGTCGGTATCGGCTTGAATCTTGGCCGCCTGCGCGGGGCCACTGGTGAAGCGCTCGGTGTGCACACGGTTTTCGGGCACGCCGGCTGCGATCAGGGCCTGTTCGGTCGCATCGATCATGGCTTCCGGACCGCAGATGAACACTTCGTCCATGCTAGCTACCGGCAACAGGGTGTCGATGATGGCCTGCACCTTGGCACCATCGATGCGCCCCTGCAGCAGATCGACCTCCTGCGCCTGGCGGGACAGGATGTGGATCAGGGTCAGGCGATCGGGGTAGCGGTCCTTCAGGTCTTGCAGGGCTTCATTGAACATCACGCTGGACATCCTGCGGTTGCCGTAGACCAATGTGAATTTGGATTCCGGTTGCTCCTCCAGCGTGCTGGCGGCGATGGACAGGATGGGCGTAATACCCGAGCCGGCAGCAAACCCTACGCGATGAATGGCACGCGGCTTCTTGACCACGAAACGGCCATCCGGCGGCATGACCTCTAGCTTGGCGCCGGCCTTGAGAGTCTGTGCCGCCCAGTTGGAAAAGAGCCCCCCCTCGACCGGACGGATACCGATTTCCAGTTCGCCAGCCTTGGCTAGGCGGCTTTTCGGACTGCTGATCGAGTAGTTGCGGCGGACATCCTGGCCCTCGACCATGGCACGCAGGGTCAGGAACTGGCCGGGCTGGAAGCTGAAGGTGTCGCGCTCGGCGGCGGGTATATCGAAGGTGATCGCCACCGAGCCGGCGGCTTCGGGCGTCACCCGTTTGATAGTAAGTTGGTGAAAACGGAGGGCTGACATGGCTGGGGCTCCGAGATATTTTTAGTATGGTTTGAAGTAGTCGAACGGTTCCTGGCAATCGCGGCACTTGTACAGTGCCTTGCAGGCCGTTGACCCGAAATGCGAGGATTCGACCGTGTGAGCTGAGCCGCAATGCGGACAGGGTACGATTTCATCCTTGGGTGGTTTGCTGATGAAGTTAACGACCTTGCTACCGGCCGGGGTCTGATGCGGAGGTGCGATGCCATAGGCACGCAGCTTTTCCTTGCCGGCGTCGGTCATCCAGTCGGTGGTCCACGCCGGTGACAGCCGCGTCATGACGCGGGCCGAAATACCCGCGCGCTGCAATGTGGCGCGCACATCCTCCTCGATTTGGCTCATTGCCGGACAACCGCTGTAAGTGGGTGTAATGACCACCTCCAGGCTGCCGTCCGGTGCCGAATGGACGTCACGCAGGATGCCGAGTTCGCGCAGGGAAATGACTGGAATTTCCGGGTCGTTCAACTCCTCCAACGCAGCCCAGACGGCCTCGACGCTCGTGTTCATGGCTTACCAGACGCCATTCGGATGGGCTCGGGCAAGGCTTTGCATTTCAGCCAACAAAAAGCCGAGGTGCTCTGAATGAATCCCTTGCTTGCCCTCGGTCACGTATCCGCTGAGCGCCGGACGCTTGAGCGTAGCCTCCTCCAACGCGGCATCGACGATACTGTCCCAGTCAGCCTTCAGTGTCGTCACATCGACTCCAATGCCGGCCGCGATGGCGGCAGCCTCGGCCGGGCTGTGCGCCCAGAATTCCTGGGTGTAGGGAAACAGATGGTCGAGCGATGCCTGCACACGGGCGTGCGACTCGTCGGTACCGTCGCCGAGACGAACAAGCCAGTCACGCGAATGACGCAGGTGGTAGCGCACTTCCTTGAGCGACTTGGCGGCGATGGCCGCCAGATCGGCATTAGTCGATTTCTCCAGGGCCTCCCAGAGCAGCGCCATCAACGCGCTGTACAGGAAGTTGCGGACGATGGTCGTGCCGTAGTCGAGGCTGCTCTGCGCATAGCCGGACAGCGGGCCGTGGTGCGGCAGTTCGAGCAGCGTGTAGTTGCGGAACTCGTGCGTGTCGCGGAAGTAAGCCAGGCGGTCTTCCGTGCAGTTGCCCCCCTTGAGGCTGGCGACCAGCTGGTACAACAGGCGGGCCTGGCCAATCAGGTCGAGACTGACGTTGGACAGCGCGATGTCTTCCTCGAGGATGGGGCCGTGGCCGCACCACTCGGCATTGCGCTGGCCGAGGACCAGGGCATTGTCGGCCAGGTGGAGCAGGTAATCGATGGCCGGCTTCATCACATGTGCCCCACTTCGTCCGGGATTTCGTAGAAGGTCGGATGGCGGTAGATCTTGTCAGCCGCCGGGTCGAACAGTTCGCCCTTCTCGTCCGGATTGCTGGCGGTGATCGCCTTCGATTCGACGACCCAGATGCTCACGCCTTCCTGGCGGCGGGTGTAGACGTCACGCGCCATTTCCAGTGCCTGGGCGGCATCGGCGGCGTGCAGGCTGCCGCAGTGTTTGTGTTCGAGGCCCTGCTTGCTGCGAACGAAGATTTCCCAGAGGGGCCATTCTTTGAGTGCGGTAGTCATGCTGCTTCCTTCATAGCTTGTTTCTTGGCGGCATGGGCCAGCGCGGCATCACGCACCCACTGCCCTTCGTTGTGCGCCTTGACGCGGGTGGCCAGGCGTTCCTTGTTGCAGGGACCATTGCCGTTCACGGTTTCCCAGAACTCGTTCCAGTCGATCTGGCCGTAGTCGTAGTGCTGGCGCTCCTCGTTCCACTTGAGATCGGGGTCGGGCAGCGTTACGCCGAGTACCTTGGCTTGCGGCACGGTGGCGTCGACGAATTTCTGGCGCAGCTCGTCGTTGGAAACGCGCTTGATGCCCCAGCGCATGCCTTGCGCGCTGTTCGGGCTGTCGGCATCGGGCGGCCCGAACATCGCCAGGCACTTCCACCACCAGCGATTGACAGCGTCCTGGACCATGGCCTTCTGTTCGGCCGTGCCAGTCATCATGACCAGCAGGGCTTCGTAGCCCTGACGCTGGTGGAAGGATTCTTCCTTGCAGACGCGCACCATGGCGCGGGCGTAGGGGCCGTAGGAGCAGCGGCAGAGCGGCACCTGGTTCATGATCGCGGCGCCGTCGACCAGCCAGCCGATGACGCCGACGTCGGCCCAGGTCAGGGTCGGGTAATTGAAGATGGAGCTGTACTTGGCGCGGCCGCTGTGCAGGCCGTCGAGCATCTGGTCGCGGCTGGTCCCGAGCGTTTCGGCGGCGGAATAGAGGTAGAGGCCGTGGCCGCCCTCATCCTGCACCTTGGCGATCAGGATGGCCTTGCGCTTGAGGCTTGGGGCGCGGGAAATCCAGTTGCCCTCGGGCAGCATGCCGACGATTTCGCTGTGGGCGTGCTGACTGATCTGGCGGACCAGGGTCTTGCGGTAGGCTTCCGGCATCCAGTCCTGCGGCTCGATACGGCCGTCGGCATCGATACGCGCATCGAAGGCGGCCTGCAGTGCAGGATCCTCGGTGGATGGGGCCAGTGCGACGGTCTTTGCACCGGGCGAGTCCGGCACATTGAATGACTGGGTATACATGGTGTTCTCCGTAGGGTTGGAGGGGGAGGCCGGGGCGGATCTAAGCGTCCGCACTCCGACCGGTTTAGGGGTGATTTGGGTGTTGTCCCGGCGGCTTACTTAACCAGGGACCAGTCGCCGTTTTTGATCTCCAGCATGCGGAACGCCGAGAGGTCGAGACCCATGTGGTCGGTAGGCGACATATTTACGATGCCGCCGGTGCCGACATAGCCCTTGGTCGCTTCGATGGCATCGCGCACCTTGGCCTTGTCGGTACCGCCAGCCCGCTTGATGGCATCGACCGCGATCATCAGGCCATCGTAGGCGTGGCCACCAAAGGTCGACACGTCGGTCTTCCACTTCTCGGTGAAAGCCTTGGTGTAGCCGGTGACGACTGGCTTCTGCGGATCTTTGGCATCAAGTTTGTCGGCAACCAGCAAGGCGGCTGCCGGCAGGCGGACACCTTCCGCTGCCGAGCCGGCCAGCTTGATAAACTCCTCAGAGGCAACGCCGTGCGCATGGTAAAGCGGTAGGGCAATACCGAGCTGCTTGTAGTTCTTGGTGGCGATGGCCGGTCCCTGGCCAAGACCGAAGATGAACACGGCCTGGACTCCCGGTGTGCTCTTGATCTTGGTCAGCTGCGGGCTCATGTCGGTGTCCTTCGGCCCGTAGGTTTCATTGGCCACCAGCGTGATGCCATATTTGCTGGCAACGCCTTCGGTTTCCTTCTTGCCGGACTGTCCGAAACCGGAAGTCTCGGAGAGCAACGCTACCTTGCTGATGCCACGCTTCCTCATGTCTTCAAAGACCTTCTCAGCCGCCATGCGGTCGGTATGCGGGGTCTTGAAGACAAATTTCTTGACCGGCTCGACAATGACCACGGCACCGGCCAGCGAAATGAACGGGATACCTGCCCGCTCAACCAGCGGGGCAGCCGACATGGTGGCGCCGGTGGTGGTGCCGCCGACTAGGATATCGACCTTGTCGTCGTCGATCAGACGCTTGGTGAAACCATTGGCCTTGCCGGCATCGCTACCGTCGTCATAATGGACGAGTTCGAGCTGACGACCGAGAACGCCACCCTTCTTGTTGATGTCCTCGACGTATTGTTGCAGCGTCTTCAGTTCCGGATCACCGAGAAAAGCCGCCGGACCGGTCACCGAGAGTACCGATCCGATCTTGATCGGATCGGCAGCGAAGGCACTGAATGCGCCAAGTACCAGAGCGGCGCCGGCGACGAGTTTTTTCATGCTGTGCATCATGGGTTTGTCTCCTCCGTTGGAATAATGTCAAACACGCTCGATCACCATGGCGATGCCCTGCCCCACCCCGATGCACATGGTGCACAGAGCGTAGCGGCCGCCACGGCGTTTGAGTTCGTAAGCAGCGGTCGTCACCAGGCGGGCGCCACTCATGCCGAGCGGGTGGCCCATAGCGATCGCGCCGCCGTTCGGATTGACGCGTACATCGTCGTCGGCCAGGCCGAGCTCGCGCATCACTGCAAGGCCCTGCGCGGCGAAGGCTTCGTTCAGCTCGATGACGTCCATCTGGGCCAGCGTCAGGCCGGTCTGGGCCAGCACCTTGCGGCTGGCCGGCGCCGGACCGATGCCCATAATGCGCGGCGGCACGCCGGCGGTCGCCATGCCGACGACGCGGGCCAGCGGCTTCAGACCGTACTGGCCGACGGCAGCCTCGGAAGCCAGCAGCAGCGCGCAAGCGCCGTCATTGACGCCGGAGGCGTTGCCGGCCGTGACCGATAGCTCGGGGCCGTTAACACCCTTGAGCTTGGCCAGCATCTCCAGCGTTGTTTCCGGACGCGGGTGTTCGTCGGTATCAACGACCTTCGGATCACCCTTCTTCTGAGGAATGATCACCGGCACCAGTTCGTCGGCAAATCGGCCGGCAGCATGGGCGGCGGCCCAGCGCTGCTGCGAACGCAACGCGAAGGCATCCTGGTCGGCGCGACTGACGTTGAAATCGGCGGCGACGTTGTCGGCCGTCTGCGGCATCGAATGGGTTTCATACAGCTTCTTCATCATTGGGTTGATGAAGCGCCAGCCGATGGTGGTGTCGAAGATTGCGGCCTGGCGGGAGAAGGCAGATTCCGCCTTGCCCATCACGAACGGGGCGCGCGACATGCTCTCGACACCGCCGGCAATCATCAGCCCGGTTTCACCGGACTTGATGGAACGGGCGGCGAGACCGACCGCATCCATGCCGGAACCGCACAGGCGGTTAACGGTGGTGCCCGGCACCTCGATGGGCAGACCGGCCAGCAGACCGGACATGCGGGCGACGTTGCGATTGTCTTCGCCGGCTTGGTTGGCGCAGCCGTAGATGATGTCGTCGACGGCCGTCCAGTCGACCTGCGGGTTGCGCTCCATCAGCGCCTTGAGCGGTACGGCGCCGAGGTCGTCGGCGCGTACGCCGCTCAGGGCACCGCCGTAGCGGCCGATCGGTGTGCGGATGGCGTCACAAATAAAGGCTTGGGTCATCGTTTTATCCTCAGTTTTGCTTCGGACGCTCGTCGAGCACGCGCTTGGCCTTGCCGACCTGGGTTCGCGGGATGGCGTCAAATTCCATCACGGTAATCTTGGTCGAGACGCCGATGATGGTCTTGATACGGTGCTGCAGTTCCTTGCCAATGGCCTGGATCTCGGCCGGGGCCAGCTTGCCGGACATTTCGCGCTGCAGTTCGCAACGCACCTCGAGGTTGTCGAGATGGCCATCACGGGTGACGACGACCTGGTAGTTGCCGGACAAACGCGGGTCGCGCAGGATCTGCTCCTCGATCTGGGTCGGGAAGACGTTGACGCCACGGATGATCAGCATGTCGTCGGAACGACCGGTGATCTTGCCGATGCGACGGAAGGAGCGCGAGGTCGGCGCCAGCAGGCGGGTCAGGTCGCGGGTGCGGTAGCGGATGACCGGGAAGGCTTCCTTGGTCAGCGACGTGAACACCAGTTCGCCCTCTTCGCCATCAGGCAGCACTTCGCCAGTTTCGGGGTCGATGATCTCCGGGTAGAAGTGGTCTTCCCAGATCACCGGGCCATCCTTGGTTTCGATGCACTCACAGGCAACGCCTGGACCCATGACTTCGGTCAAGCCGTAGATGTCGATAGCATCGATGCCCAGCTTGCGTTCGATTTCGCTGCGCATGCCCTCGCCCCACGGCTCGGCGCCAAAGATGCCGACTTTCAGCGAAATTTCTTCCGGCTTGATGCCCAGGCGCTCGAACTCCTCGGCGATCACCAGCGAATAGGATGGCGTGACCATGATGATTTCCGGCTTGAAGTCCATAATCTGCTGGACCTGCTTTTCGGTCTGGCCGCCGGACATCGGCACGGCGCAGCAGCCAGCGCGCTCGACACCGTAATGGGCGCCCAAGCCACCGGTGAACATGCCGTAGCCGTAGGCGACATGGACCATGTCACCAGCCCGGCCGCCCGCGGCGCGAATCGAGCGGGCCACAACGTTGGCCCAGTTGTCGAGGTCGTTCTTGGTGTAGCCGACGACGACCGACTTACCGGTCGTCCCGGACGAGGCATGCAGGCGGGCCAGCTTGGTACGCGGTACAGCGAACAGACCAAACGGATAGTGGTCGCGCAGGTCGGACTTGGTCATGAAGGGGAACTTGCCAAGGTCGGCCAGGCACTTCAGGTCGTCCGGATGCACGCCCTTGGCTTCGCACTTCTTGCGGTAGGGTTCGACATTGTCGTAGGTGTGGCGCACGGACCACTTCAAACGCTCCAGCTGTAAGGCGGAAATTTCGTCGCGGCTGGCGGTTTCGATCGGATCGAGTTCGCCGGCTTGGGGCATTCTGGATGTCATGTTTATCTCCTCTGTTGTCGGGCCGGTTCAGACGGCCTGTTCCAGTCCGGCGATCACTTCGCCGTTGATGCGATAGCTTTTGCCCCGGAAGAGGGCGATAGTCTTGCCACCCGCAGTACGCACGGTAATGTCATAGACACCGGTACGCCCCGCCGCCGATTGCTCGATGGCTTCAGCTTCCAGAATGTCGCCCTCCTTGGCCGGTGCCAGGAAATCGATGTGACAGGCCGAAGCCACCGTATTCTTGTTATAGCTGTTGCAGGCATAAGCGAAAGCGGTATCGGCCAGGCTGAAGATCATGCCGCCATGGCAGATATGATGGCCATTGACCATGTCGCTACGCACCGTCATGGCCAACAGTGAGGCACCCGGCTGGACGCGAACGATACGAATGCCCAGCGCTTGGGCAGCCCGGTCGCGCGAGTACATCGCCTCGGCCGTAGCATCAGCCAAGGCTTGCGCCTCGGCCGGGGAGAGCTTGTGTTCAGTCATGGATATTCCTTCCGGCGAACACCGCGCGCTGGATCAGCGGCGATATGCGATAACGGTCCTCGCCGTAGCTGGCGCCGAGATTGGCCAGCACGGTGCGTATAGTGGCGACGCCGACCTGGTCAGCCCAGGCCAGCGGCCCCTGTGGGTAATTGACACCGAGGCGCATGGCCTGATCGGCGCCCTTTTCGGTGCACACACCTTGGTTGACCGCATCGGCGGCTTCATTAGCCAGCATGGCGACGGTGCGCATGACGACCAGCCCCGGCACATCGAGGAAGCGCGACACGGCGAAGCCGGCTGACTGCAGCAGACCAATCGCCGAAGCGACAGCGGCAGGATCGGATTGCTCAGCCGCGGCGATGGCCAGACGCGTCGCTTTGCCGTAATCAAGCGCCAGATCGATGACAACCAGGTTGGCAATGCCCGACTCGGCGGCGCGCTGCGTGGCACTACGGCCGTCGGTGACATACAGTTTGGCGAAGCCGATTTCAGCAATGCGGCCGTCGCTGTCCGGAGCCCGAGTAAAGGACAGACCGGAATGCTGCAAGCGCTCGACCAGCGTTTCGGCGAAATCGGATTCGCCATAGACTGTGATCATTCCAGCCGGCGTTTGCGCAGCTTCGGTCCGTGGCTCGGGCTTCACTGCACCCTCGCGGTAATCATAGAAGCCGCGACCGGTCTTCTTGCCATAGAAACCGGCGTCGACCAACTCCTGCTGGATCAACGAGGGCAGGAAGCGCTGGTCGTTGTAGAAGGCGCGCCAAACCGAGTTGGTCACGGCGAAATTGACGTCGTGGCCGATCATGTCCATCAATTCGAACGGCCCCATGCGGAAACCGCCGGCCTCGCGGCAGCAGGCGTCGATGGTGGCGTAATCGGCGGCGCCCTCCTGGGCGATACGCAGTGCTTCGGCGTAGTACGGGCGGGCGACGCGATTGACGATGAAGCCCGGCGTCGACTTGGCGTGCACCGCCGTCTTGCCCCAGGCATTGGCCGTGGCAAACAACGTGTCGGCAACGGCTTTGTCGGTAGCCAGGCCGGAGACAATCTCGACCAAAGCCATCAGCGGCGCCGGGTTAAAGAAGTGCAGACCGGCCAGCCGCTCAGGATGCTTCAGCGCGGCGCCGATAGCGGTGACCGAGATGGACGAGGTATTGGTGCCGAAAATGCAATCGGAACCAACGATAGCCTCAAGGTCGGTGTACAGCTTCTGCTTGGCCTCGAGGTTCTCGACGATGGCTTCGACAACCAGCGCAGCATCGGCTAGATCGCTCAATTGTTCAACGGCCACTAGGCGCTCGCCGGCGGCCTGGGCGGCGACGGCGCTCATCTTGCCCTTGTCGGCCAGCTTGGCAAATTGGGCGCGGATGCCAGCTTCGGCACGTGCGGCGGCATCCGGCCGGGCATCAAGCAGCTTGACCGGATGACCGGCTGCAGCCGCCACCTGGGCGATACCGGCGCCCATGGCGCCGGTGCCGACTACGGCGATGACGGCCTGTTGGGGTAGGGGTGTATGACTCACGTTTTCACTCTCCGGTGAAATTCGGCGCACGCTTTTCCATGAAGGCAGCTACACCCTCGGCGTAATCCGGACTCCAACCCAGTTCGCGCATGAAGCTGCCCTCGAAGGACAGTTGCTGCTCCAGCGTGTGGCCCGGTGCAGCGTGCATGGCCTGACGAGTGCGCACCAGCGCCTTGGTCGGCATAGCGGACAGTTGCTTGGCCAGGGCATCGATACGGGCGGCGAAATCGGCATCCTCGGCGCACTCCCAGATAAGCCCCCATTCGGCTGCCTTCTCGGCTGGCAGCTTGTCGGCGAGGAGGGCCAGTCCCATGGCACGGGCCATCCCGACGCGCTGCGGAAGGAACCAAGTGCCGCCGGTATCCGGAATCAGGCCGATCTTGGAAAACGCCTGCAGGAAGGAGGCCGATTTGGTCGCAATAACCAAGTCGCAGGCCAGCGCCACGGAAGCCCCGGCGCCGGCGGCGATGCCGTTGACTGCGGCGATGGTCGGCACGCGCAGGTTCTGCAGACGCATGATCAGCGGTTTGTAGTTACGTTCGACGACATTACCGATGTCCGGCATCCGGCCGTCGATTTTCGCCATGTCCGGGTCGGCCAGATCCTGACCGGCCGAAAAGGCACGGCCGGCACCAGTCAGGACCAGCACGCGAATGGCATGATCGCTCTGGACGCGGTCCAGCGCGGTACGCAATTCGGCATGCATCTCGCCGGTGAAGCTGTTCAATTTCTCCGGACGGTTCAGGGTCAGGCGGGCTATGCCGGCCTCGACGGTGAAACTAATGGTTTGAAAGTTCATTCAGTTCTCCAAAACGTGTACAGGAATCGCAGTGAGCCCGCTCAGAGCACCCCGAGGACACCAGAGCACCGCGAGCATCGCAGGGCCGGGAAGGCAGGCGCAGTAGATTCATGCATGCGTTTAGACGTGATAGCGACGTTGGACGACAACAAAGCGGTTGGCGACGAAAGCCGCATCGGCGTAGGACGCATTGGCAGCCGGGTTGCCGCCGGTGCCGTGGTAGTCGGAATAGGCTGCTGACTGGTTGACGAACACACCGCCGGTCAGATTAATCGACAGCGCGACCTTCGAACGCATGGTAGCGGCGGTCATGGCGTCGATGACTTCCGGCTTGGTCGAATAGATGCCAGCAGTCAGCGCGCCATGGGTGGACACGATGCGTTCGGACAAGGCGATGGCGGCGGCAGTGTCAGGCACCTTGACGATGAAACTGATCGGACCAAAACGCTCTTCCATATAGGCATGTTCGTCGGCCACATCGCAGGCGAGCAGCACCGGCGTGCGCACAACAGCCTTGGGAAACTCAGGATTTTCGAGCTTGTTCGAGGCCAGTACGACCTTGCCCAGGGTGCCGCTATCCGCCATCTCGATGCGCTTCAAGGTATCGGCCGATTGCACGGCACCGAGCACAGCATGGGCAACCTCTGGCTTGGACAGGAAGCCGGAAACGGCCCTGGCCAGATCGGCGCAGACCTCGTCGTAGGACTTGTGGCCGTCTTCGGTCTCAATACCGCCGGCCGGCACGAAGATGGCCTGCGAGGTAGTACACATTTGACCGGAGTAGAGCGACAGCGTGAAGGCCAGGTTACGCAGCATCGCCTTGTAGGCATCGGTCGAATCGATAACGATATTGTTCACGCCAGCCAGTTCGGCATAGACGCGGGCCTGGCGGCAGTTGTCGATCAGCCACTGACCAAAGACATTGCCCCCCGTGAAATCGATCGACTTAACGGCTGGATGGGTGACAAGCTTCTGCGTGGTGCCGCGGTCTGCCGCGACGCACAGGGTCACCAGGTTGGGGTCGATATTGTTTTCAGCCAACACAGCGCGGATGGTACGCACGGTGATCGCGGCCGGCAGGATGGCGTTGCTATGCGGCTTGACGATCACGGCGTTGCCCGTCGCCAGCGCGGCAAACAGGCCGGGGTACGTGTTCCAAGTCGGGAAGGTACCGCAACCGACGACAACACCAACCCCCTGCCCAACCAGTTCGAAGTGCTTTTTCATGACCAGCGGCGGGTTTTTGCCTTGCGGCTTGTCCCACACGGTTTCGGCCGGCACAAAACTCATTTCGCGATAAGCATAGGCAACAGCTTCCAGGCCGCGATCCTGAGCGTGCGGGGCGCCGGCCTGGAAAGCCATCATCCAACCCTGGCCGGTGGTCATCATGACAGCATGGGCCAGCTCGAAGCTCTGCTTGTTCAGGCGGTCGAGGATCTCCAGGCAAACACCGGTGCGCCCATCGGCACCCGCCTTTTGCCAACCGACCATGGCCTGCTGCCCCGCTGCGATCAGCACTTCATGGTCGCATACCGGGTATTGCACCCCCATCTCGATGCCGTATGGCGACTGCTCCCCCCCAACCCACCCCTTCTGACCCGGCTGATCGAGCACAAACTGCTTGCCCAGATGCCCTTCAAAAGCCTTCTTACCGTCTTCGGCTGCTGCTTCGCCGTAGGTCTTCGGACTCGGCATCTCGTTGTAGGCCGACCAGTAGCCGCGACTGCGGATGGCATCCATAGCGCCATCCAGCGTGGCACGATGTTTCTCGAGAAGGGGGTGGGACATCGATATCTCCTTGGCAAAGCCTGTTCTTGAACAAAGGCGCAAACACGTGGCGCCAATCTGCATACACGATACGAATTATCTTTTCAGTAGTCAATAAAAAGTATCGTTAAATTAACGAACAACCATAATTCTGTTTATAGAAATAGATTTCTCAATATTTTTATTTATCAACAAAATCAGTGATTTTTAACCGTAAAACTCATGACGCACCCTTTTGTTTTCGAAATTCAGAATTAGTTCCCCAAACATTTTTTGTTTATCTGATACAAATTTTGTTGACTTGTGCGATCAGGATGTATCATTATTCGAACCACGCCACCGGATCCGCTCCGGATGGCATTCCGAATGTTGATGAAGCACCTACAAGGAGTGAGACATGGCAAGTAACAAGGAACGTTTTGCAGACAAGATGGAATTCCCGCCGGCAACCCCGCAACCGAACGTCTATCCGCTATCCTGGAACAGCAAGACCAAGAAGCTGCAGGAAGTCTGGGAAGCCGCACTACGCGAGAACTGGGATCCGGAAAAGCTGCCCTGGGACACGCTGGACGTGGACAGCTACACCTGGGAAGAGCGCGAATCCATCGCCTATTGGTGGAGCCTGCTGTCCGTATTCGATGCGTCCGCCCCCCCGGTCTTCGCCGAAGCGCTGATCAAAACCTATGAGGTGCACGAGGAAGACCCGGTCCGCAAATGTTTCTTCTCTGTGACCCGCGACGAGCAGAACCACGAAATCATGTGCGGCCTGGCGATCACCAAGCTGCTCGGCCACCCGGACCCGCTGACCTATGCGCCGAAGACCGAACTCGGCAAGCGCCTGCAGAAAAACGTGCAGTGGCTGTACTTCAATGGCGGCCGTTACTGGACCGGCTACAAGCAGGCCGTGCCGAAATATGACCTGGCCGTCCTGTTCAGCTCCTTCCTGATGGGCGAAATCGCTGCCGCCACCATCTTCAAGCAGATGTACGAAAACTCCCGTGAGGCTGTCTTTAAGGAAGGCTTCAAGAACATTGGTCGCGACGAAGGCCGCCACATGGCCATTTGCATGGCAGTCATGGAACGCGACTACCCGGGTCTGGACGAATCGACCAAGGCCATCGTCACCAAGCAGATCCGTGCCGGCTACCTGTTCCTGTCCGCCGTGCTGTTCGAGCCGCCGATGGAATTCTGGGACCTGCCGTCCGATTTCATCGCCAACCAACGTGAAGCCGAAGAAGTCGCGCGCGGGGCCGGCTTTGGCATCCCGACCTACGACGCCAAACTGCAGAACTGGAAGAACGCGATGATCAACCTGAAGGGCGTGCTCGACCGCTACAACATTCCCTTCCCAGCCATCCCGGAAGTTGGCATTACCGGTCAGGAGATCAGCGACATCGACATGGAAGACATCATTCCGGTGTTCTAAGCAGACATTCAGCAAACAGTTTTGCCCCGGCCGACGTTCCCAACAGGGGCGTCGGCCTTGCTGCAACAGAGAAACCCAAAACCCACAGGGGAAGACAAAATGGCTCGCATCATCATGCAACCCTCCGGCAAGTCAGTCGATTGCGCCTACGGCGACACCGTGCTGATGGCCCTGGAAAAGGCCGGCTACGCGCTGCCTAATAACTGCCGCGCCGGTGCCTGCGGCGAATGCAAGGTCAAGGTCACACAAGGCCAGTTCGACCAAGGCATGGTCCTCGACATGGCGTTGTCGCAGGAAGAACGCAAACAAGGGTACGGCCTGATGTGCATGGCCAAGCCGATCTCCGAAGAACTGACCATCGAATGGGGTACGCAGGATGCCAAGCCCAAGCTCTTCCCGCCACGTGAAGACGCCCTGTTCGTCGTTACCGACAAAAAGGCCATCGCCGCCCGCGTCGTCGAACTACGCCTGCGTCCAGTCGGTCAGCCGATCCGCTACTGGCCCGGCCAATACGTCACCATCGGCAACCCGCGCGCCGACATTCCGGCCCGCGCCTACTCCATTTCCAACGCCCCGCGCCCAGATGGCGAACTGGTCCTGCAAGTCGCGCGTGCCGACGGGGGCGTCACCAGCAACTGGATACACGATCAGCTCATCATCGGCGAAAGCGTCAAGATTTCCGGCGCCTATGGCACTTTCATCGGCGATCCGTCGGTGGACACCCCGGTGCTGTGCATCGCTGCCGGTACCGGTCTGGCACCCGTGCTCGCCCTGGCCGAAGCCGCCCTACGCCGCGGTTTCCGCAAGCCAGTGACCATGCTGTTCTCGGCCCGCACGCAGGAAGACGTCTACAGTCTGGGCATGATGGCCTGGTGGCGCACCAAGCACCGTAACTTCGACTACAAGATCACGCTAACGCGCGAACAGCAGGACGGCTACCTGCACGGCCGCGTCGACGCCGTTCTGCCACAACTTTTTCCTGACCTATCGAAGCACACCATCTTTGCAGCCGGTAGCCCGGAATTCGTCGATACCAGTGTCGCCGCTGTCAAGAAACTGGGTGCCAAGGATGAACTGATTCACACCGAAGGATTCTTCGCCCAGCAACAACCGGTAGTTGCCGATGCCGAGCATCTGCTCAGCGCAACTTGACCTACTAACATCGAAGTGATTCAATCAGTCACATATTAGTAAATTTCCAGCCAAAAGACCGGGCCCCAGAACAGAAAAACCCGGCGGATGGATGACGACCAGAACAATCACAGGAGAAGACATGAAATCCGCAGTCGTGAACTCCGGCCCACAGCCTATCCAGGCTGACATGGCCACCCGGACAGGGAGTGCGTGATGCTCGCCCAGTTCCTCCAATTCCTTTTTTCCGGCGTAACGGTCGGTGCCACCTACGCACTGGCGGCACTTGGCTTCACACTGATTTACAACGCGAGCAACGTCATCAACTTTGCCCAAGGCGAATTCATCATGCTCGGCGGTATGCTGGCCGTGTATTTCACGCAGGCTGGACTGCCGCTGCCGGCAGCCCTGCTGCTCGCCATCCTGATTCCGGCCATCGTCGGTGTGGTGGTTGAGAAACTGGCCATCGAGCCGGTCAAGGGCGCGGAAACGGTGACCCTGATCATCATCACCATCGGCGCGTCGCTGGTCATCCGCGGCCTGACCACTGTCATCTTCGGCAAGGGTACGCACAGCCTGCCTCCGTTCTCCGGCGACACCCCCATCGAAATCCTCGGGGCAACGCTGCTGCCGCAAAGCCTCTGGGTACTCGGCATCACCGCCCTCGTCGTCGTCGCCCTGTGGTATTTCTTCAACCGCACACTCCAGGGCAAGGCCATGCTTGCCACTTCGTATAACCGACTGGCCGCCGAACTGGTCGGCATCAACACCAGCTGGGTGCTGTTCATGAGCTTCGCCATGTCGGCCGCGCTGGGTGCGCTCGGCGGCATCCTGATCACGCCGATCACCCTGACCTCCTACGATGTGGGCATCATGCTCGGCCTCAAGGGCTTTGTCGCCGCCGTCGTCGGCGGTCTGGGCAACGGCCTGGGCGCCGTCATCGGCGGCCTGCTGGTCGGCATCCTGGAAGCGATGGGCGCCGGCTATATTTCGTCGAGCTACAAGGACGCCATTCCCTTCGTGCTGATCCTGTTCATTCTCTTCTTCATGCCGCGCGGCCTGTTCGGCGGCAAATCGACGGATCGGGTGTAAGCATGAAAAAGAACGTCTATTTCGGCCTGTATCTGGTCATCGCGCTGCTCGCGGTGCTGCCCTTCGTGGTCCCCAACAGCTTCTACCTCGACCTGGTCATCCGCATGGCGATCAACGCCGTGATCGTCCTTGGTCTCAACCTGCTGATCGGTTTCGCCGGCCAGATCAGTCTCGGCCACGCCGGCTTCCTTGGCATCGGCGCGTATGCCTCGGCCGTTCTGCCAACCCATTTTGGTTGGCACCCGCTCGTTGCCATGGGCGCCGGCGCTGCCGCCACCGGCCTGTTGGCGGCACTAGTCGCCCGTCCCATCTTCAAGCTGAAGGGCCACTACCTGGCGATGGCCACCCTCGGCCTGGGCATCATCATCAGTATCGCGCTACGTAATGAAGCCCAATGGACTGGCGGGCCGGACGGCATGCCGGTTCCGACCATGGGCCTGTTCGGCTTCGACCTGTCGAGCGACAAGCAGTGGTACTGGGTCGTCGCGCTGCTGCTCTCCATCTCGGTGTGGGCCTCGCTCAACCTGATCGACTCCCCGTTCGGTCGCGCCCTGCGCGCCCTGCACGGTTCGGAAGTCGCCTCGCAGGTGGTTGGCGTCGATGTCGTGCGCTACAAGGTGGCGATCTTCGTGCTGTCCGCGGTCTTCGCCAGCCTGATGGGCAGCGTCACGGCGCACTACGTCGGTTTCGTCAGCCCCAACTTCGCCGACTTCTTCCATTCCATCGAACTGGTGACCATGGTGGTCATCGGCGGCATGGCCTCGGTGTACGGCTCGCTAGTCGGAGCCGTACTGCTCACCGCCCTGCCGCAAGCCCTGGCCACCTTCGAAGGCTGGGAAACCGTGGTCTTCGGCGCCATTCTGATGGGTTCCATGATCTTCCTGCCCAAGGGCCTGGTCCCAACGCTGGCCTCCAAGTTCGGCAAGGGAGAATGAGATGAGCATGCTGCAAGTCAAAGACCTTTCCATCCAATTCGGTGGCGTCAAGGCCGTGCAGAACGTGTCCTTCAACATCGATGCCGGCATCGTCTACTCGGTCATCGGCCCCAACGGTGCCGGCAAGACCACCCTGTTCAACCTGATCACCGGAGTATACAAACCAACCTCCGGGGAGATCACGCTGGACGGCGAGGCCATCCACGGGAAATCGCCAAACGAACTAGCCGTACGCGGCGTCGCCCGCACCTTCCAGAACCTACAGATCTGCATGAATATGAGCGCCATCGAGAATGTGATGGTGGGCGCTCACTTGCGTCTTGACCGCAATTTAATCAAGGCCGCGCTGCGCTTCCCTGGTCTCAAGAAGCGGGATCGCGAACTGCGTGCCGAAGCGACGCAACTGATGGATTTCGTCGGTCTCGGCCAGTATGTCGAGACCCGTGCCGACGCCATGTCCTACGGTGCGCTAAAGCGTCTGGAGATCGCCCGTGCCCTGGCCATGAAGCCGCGCCTGATCTTCCTCGACGAACCGGCTGCCGGCCTCAACCCCAAGGAAACCATCGAGGTAGACCATCTGGTGCGCAAGATCGCCGACTCCGGCGTAACCGTGGTGCTGGTCGAGCACGACATGAAGATGGTCATGAACCTGTCCGACCGCATCCTCGTCCTCGACTACGGCAAAAAGCTGGCCGAAGGCACCGGTGAAGAAATCCGCAAGAACCCGGACGTGATCGCGGCGTACCTGGGTGCTCACGCATAAGAAGAGGAGAGAGACATGGAATCCCTGCGCATCATCACCGAGGAACACCAGAACCTATGGCGCATTGCCACCACGCTCGACCTCGTCGCTGACGAAATCGACGCTGGCGGCAAGGTCGAGGTTCCGTTCTTTGCCTCGGTATTCGACTACATTGAGCAATTCATGGATCGTTCGCATCACGCCAAGGAGGACGATTTCCTGTTCCGCCTGCTACGTGAGCGCTCAACCGAAGCAGCGACGGTCCTCGATCGCCTGCAGGCCGAGCACAAGAACGGCCCGGAACTGCTCCGCGACCTGCGTGCCAAGCTCGGCGCCACGGCCGGCGGCGGCGAAAACAACGCTGCCTTCACGGCCGCCCTGCGCAACTACACGCAAGGCATCAAGGGCCACATCCGCAGCGAGGAAAAGGACGCCATGCCCCTCGCCCGCGAGGTGCTGACCGCCGACGACTGGTCCGAGATCGACAAGGCCTTCCTCGACAACGATGACCCGCTGTTCGGCGGCAAGGCAAAGGCCGAATTCCGCGAACTGTTCCACCGCATCGCCAGCCTGGCCCCGGAATCGATTGGCCTTGGCGCCCATAGCGCGGGCTCGCTGCAACCCGGTGCAGCCCGCGCTGGCGGTGACGTGCTGTTGTCGGTCAAGGGCATGGAAAGCTGCTACGGCCGAATCAAGGCACTAAAGGGCATCGACCTTGAAGTCCGCCAGGGCGAACTGGTCGCCCTCGTCGGCGCCAACGGGGCGGGCAAGACCACCTTCCTGCGCACCCTGTCCGGCGTGCAGCCAATGAGCGCAGGCAAGATCATGTTCAATGGCGAGGACATCTCCAAACTGCGTGCCGACCTCCGTATGCGTCGTGGAATCTGCCAGAGTCCGGAAGGGCGGCAGGTGTTCGGACCGCTATCGATCGAGGATAACCTGCGCCTTGGCGCCTACACCCAGCCCAAGCAGCAGGTGACCGAGGACATGGAGAAGGTTTTCTCGATGTTCCCCATCCTCAAGGAAAAACGTGCTCTACCCGCCGGTACGCTATCCGGCGGCCAGCAACAAATGCTGGCCATCGGCCGTGCCCTGATGGGTCGCCCGAAGATGCTGTTGCTGGATGAGCCATCGATGGGTCTGGCGCCGTTGCTCGTCGAGGAAGTATTCAACGTGGTGAAGACGCTGAAGGCTCAGGGGATGACCATCTTCCTGGTCGAGCAGAACGCCTTCGCCGCGCTAGCTATCGCCGACCGCGGCTATGTCCTGGAAACCGGCAACATCACCCTGACCGGCACCGGCCAGGAACTGATCAGCAATGAGCAGGTGCGCGCTGCATATCTCGGGATGTAATCCGCGCTACGACCGCCTCGCCTATCTCCGCCTGCTGCGGCGGGAGCGATAGGCGGGGCTGGTCGAGCCAGTGGAGAAGCCTCTCAAATAGCCCATCCGGATCGACTGGCTTGGCAATGTGGTCGTTCATCCCGGCCTCGAGACAGATCCGGCGATCCTCTTCGAAAGCGTTGGCCGTCATGGCCAGGATAGGTGTGTCGCGGTTCAGCAAGGAGATCCGGATCGCCTGCGTTGCCTCGACGCCGTTCATTTTCGGCATCTGCATGTCCATAAGAATCAGGGCATAGGCTTTCTGGCTGGCCAATTCGACCGCCTGGCAACCATTTTCTGCAACGTCCACGGTCAGGCCGGCATCTTCCAACAGACTGGTCGCAACCTCCCGACCAATCGGCTCGTCCTCAACCACCAGAACCCTGGCGCCCAGGTAACTTTCCCGGATCAAGCGCTCGCACGCCAGCACGGATGGCACATCAGCCTGCAACGCCTCCGACCAGTTCACGGCGCACTTCTGCAAGCGGACGGTAAACCAGAAATTGCTGCCTTCCCCTGGCCTGCTCAGCACACCGATATGGCCGCCCATCAAGCCGACCAGGCGCTTGCTGATGGCCAGTCCGAGTCCGGTGCCACCGTAACGGCGAGTCATCGTGTTGTCGGCCTGCTCGAAGGCGGTAAACAAGCGCCCCTGTGCTTCCTCCGCAATTCCGATACCCGTATCAATGATATCGAAGCGCACCAGAACCTCTCCCGGTGTTTCATGGACCAGGCCGGCATGCAGAGTCACACTTCCCTTTTCAGTAAATTTCAGGGCATTGCCGACCAGATTGATCAACACCTGCTCCAGGCGCAACGGGTCGCCGACCAGAGGCAGGCGGTCCAGACCATCGGGCACGCTCAGGTTCAGGTGCAGCCCTTTTTCCGCGGCCCGCTGACCGAGCAGCGAGAAAAGTTCCTCCATCAGTTGGCCAATCCGGACCGGAGACTCTTCCAGGATCAGACGCTCGGCCTCAATCTTGGAAATATCGAGGATGTCGTTGATGACCCCAAGCAGGTGATCAGCCGCCCCCCTGGCCTTGTCGAGTTGGGCGCGCCCTGTTTCATCGGTCATCTGGCGGCGTGCCAGCGTGACCATGCCGAGGATGCCATTCATCGGAGTTCGCAGTTCATGGCTCATGTTGGCCAAGAAGATGCTCTTGGCGCGGTTGGCCGACTCGGCGGCCAGTTTCGCTTCAGTCAGTTCACGGGTCCGCCCCTCGACCAGGGACTCGAGATGATGGCGATGGCGCTCCAGTTCGCTCTCGCTCTGCTTGCGAGCTGTGATGTCCTCGACAATGGACCAGATGCACTGATTGCCCTCCGGGTCCTCGACCAGCATACCGTTGAGGCGGAGGGGAATCAGGCTACCATTCTTGCGTCGGTATTCTTTCTCGTAGGGCCCGTAGCGACCGCTTCGTGCCAGTTCCTGCAGTTGACGCTTCTCGTCAGCTTCATATTTGCGTGGCGTCAGTTGCCAGTAGTCCAGATCCACCAGTTCTTTTGCGGTATAGCCGGTTATTTTCCGGAAGGACTCGTTGAAATCGATGTACCGCCCCTGCATATCGGTCAAGGCGATGCCCAGAGGCGACAGGTCGAACAATCCGCGCAGCTTGCGCTCGCTCTCGCTCAGCGTCTGTTCGCTGCGAAAGCGCTCGGCCTGCAAGGCAGCGATGAGCAGGCCGGTCATCACGCAAGTGGTCATGTAGGCCCAGAGCAGAAAAAGGCTAAGATGTTCGTCCGGGAGAAAGAAGGTGCCATGCCCGGTTGCCGTGCTAATGGCGGCAATGACTGAAAATCCGAGTCCGGAAAGCGCGGCGCCGGTCATGCCGAAGCGCAGGGCAGCCCAGGCGATCAAAGGTAGAGTCAGATAAGCCAGCGGCAGGGTACGGCCCAGGTCACCGTAATCCCTGACGAACGCAAACCAGGCCACGACACCGGCTGCCAGCGACCAGAATATCAACTCACCCGGCGCACGAGCCAGGAAGCGGATATTTTTCTGCGTCAGGGTCAGCAACAACGGTGCGGCAAGCAAAACACCAACCGAATCGCCCAGCCACCAGATCAAGCCATTGAAGGCCAGCAACTCACCCGGTATCGCCCCCATGCCATACAGGCTGACTACACCTCCACAGGCTGAGACGATCATGCCCAGCCCGGCGGCGACGATGAATGCAGCCACATCGCGCTGACGATTGAGGGCTGAACGGAAGCCGAAACGCTGCAGCAGGGTGACTGTTAGTAAAGGGGAGAGTGTATTGCCGACAGCGA
>JAGWUW010000223.1 GCA_028868235.1 Betaproteobacteria bacterium
CTGGCTACAAAGCTATCCGAATGGCGTTCCGGCTGAAATCGACATCGACCACATTCCGTCATTGGTCGCCTTGTTCGAGAAAGCCTGCAGGACCTATGCCGACAAGGTTGCCTTTATCAGCATGGGCAAGGAAATGACCTATCGCCAGCTCGATGAGGAAAGCAGGGCTTTCGCGGGCTGGCTGCAGGCCAAGGGTTTCAAGAAGGGCGAGCGCGTCGCGCTGATGATGCCCAATCTGCTGCAATACCCGGTGGCCCTGTTTGGCACGCTGCGAGCAGGTTGCGTGGTGGTGAATTGCAATCCACTCTACACGCCGCGCGAACTGGAACACCAGCTGAAGGATTCCGGCGCTATCGCCATCGTCATCGTCGAGAACTTTGCCCATACCCTAGAGAGGGTTATTACGCACACGGCGGTCAAGCATGTCATTGTCACCCCAATGGGGGAAATGCTTGGTTTAAAGGGGGCGGTCGTCAATTTCGTGGTGCGTCACGTCAAGAAACTGGTGCCAGCGTGGAAGATTCCGGCTGCGATCGGATTCAACAGTGCGCTGGCCATCGGCCGCAACCAGGGGTGGAAACCAGTACAGCTGACGCAGGACGATGTGGCCTTCCTGCAATACACCGGTGGGACAACAGGGGTGTCCAAAGGCGCGATGCTGACCCACGCCAATATCGCTTCCAACGTGACGCAGGCCTATAGCTGGATTAAGCCAGTTGTACGCGAAGGCGAGGAGTTCATCATCACCGCCCTGCCTCTTTATCACATCTTTGCGTTGACCGCGAACTGCCTGACTTTCCTGATGATCGGCGCCCGCAACCTACTGATCCCCAATCCGCGGGATATTCCGGGTTTCATCAAGGAGTGGAGCAAGTACCCCGTGACGGTGGTGACTGGCGTCAATACCTTGTTCAACGCGCTGCTCAATAGTCCGGAATTCGCCAAGCTCGATTTCTCGACCATGCGCGTCACGCTGGGCGGTGGCATGGCGGTACAGGGAGCGGTTGCCGAGAAATGGTTGCAGATCACAGGGACGCCGTTGCTGCAGGCCTACGGTCTGACTGAAACATCACCGGCGGCCACCATCAATCCACTCGACATGCGCGAATTCAATGGCGCGATCGGCCTGCCGATTTCGTCGACCGAAGTGTCGATTCGCGACGATTATGGCAGCGAAGTGCCGCTCGGGCAGGTGGGCGAAATCTGTATTCGCGGTCCGCAAGTTATGAAAGGCTACTGGCAGCGGCCGGACGAAACCGCGCTGGTTTTCTATCCGGACCGTTTCCTGCGTACCGGCGACATGGGCTATCTCGACAAGAAGGGCTTTGTTTTTCTGGTCGATCGAAAGAAGGACATGATTCTTGTCTCCGGCTTCAACGTCTACCCCAATGAAGTCGAAGAGGCTGTTGCTATGCACCCCGGCGTGATGGATGTGGCGGCAATTGGCGTTGCCGACGAGCATTCTGGCGAAGCGGTGAAGATTTTCGTCGTCCGCAAGGATCCGAAAGTTACCGAACGCATGCTGATCGACCACTGCCGCGGCCTACTCACCGGCTACAAGATTCCAAAACATGTTGAATTCCGCGATGACCTGCCGCGTACCAATGTCGGCAAGATCCTGCGTCGCGCATTGAAAGAGGGGGCGTAATGCCAATTCCGGCTTCATTAAACAAGAATCTGTCGCTGCCCGCTATCTGCGCGCCGATGTTCATCGTTTCCAATCCCGACCTAGTCATTGCTCAGTGCAAGGCCGGCCTCATCGGCTCCTTTCCGGCGCTCAACGCCCGGCCGAAAGAGCTGCTCGGCGAATGGCTGACCCGGATCAAGGCCGAATTGGCGGCCGACCCCAATGCCGCGCCGTTCGCTGTCAACCAGATCATCCACCCGTCCAACGAGCGGCTGGAGCACGACATGGCGCTGTGCGTGCAGCATGAGGTGCCCCTGGTCATCACCAGCCTGTCGGCGCCGACCCAGATCGTGCCGCATGTGCATGCCTACGGCGGCAAGGTGTTTCATGACGTAATCAGCGTGCGCCATGCCGAGAAGGCGCTGGAAGCTGGTGTCGATGGCCTGATCCTGGTCTGTGCCGGGGCCGGTGGCCATGCCGGGACGCTCAGTCCCTTCGCGCTGGTTGGCGAGATCCGAAAATTCTACGACGGTCCGCTGGCGCTTTCCGGCTCTATTACCAATGGCCGCGCCATTCTGGCTGCACAGGCCATGGGGGCCGATTTCGCCTACATCGGTACGCGCTTTATCGCCACGACCGAAGCCAATGCGGTCGAAGCCTACAAGCAGGCCATCGTCGACAGTGCGGCCAAGGATGTGGTCTACACGCCGTATTTCACTGGCGTGCATGGCAACTACCTGATGAAAAGCATCGTCGCCGCCGGCCTCGATCCGGCCAACCTGCCAGAGAAGGACAAGACCTCGATGAGCTTTGGCAGCAGTCGCGATACCGCGAAGGCCTGGAAGGACATTTGGGGCGCCGGACAGGGGGTGGGCACCATCGACGAGGTGCTACCGACGGCCGAACTCGTCGCCCGCCTGAAACTGGAATACCGCAGCGCCAAGGCGGCGCTGTGCAGCAATCCATTCTGAAAAGTACACAAAGGAGACAACAGCAATGAGTGACTACCGTGCCCCGGTGAAGGACATGCGATTTGTGATGGACGAATTGGCCGGTTTCAGGGAACTGAGCCAGCTTCCCGGATTGGAGGAGGCAACACCAGACCTCGCCGATGCCATTCTCGATGAAGCGGCGAAATTTGCTGGCGAAGTGTTGGCCCCCCTCAACCGCGTTGGCGACAGGGAAGGATGCAAGCTGACTCCGAACGGCGTGACCACGCCACCCGGCTGGAAGGATGCCTACAAGGCGTTTTGCGAGGCCGGTTGGAACGGCATCAGCTCACCTGCCGAGTACGGCGGCCAAGGGCTGCCCGATACGTTGGGCGTCGCCGTCAAGGAAATGGTTTGCTCGGCCAGTCTGTCATTCTCGCTCGGACCCTTGCTGACCACCGGGGCGGTTGAAGCGCTGCTCACCTGCGCCAGCGACGAGCTGAAGTCGATCTATCTGGAAAAGATGATTACCGGCGAATGGACGGGCACGATGAACCTGACCGAGCCGCAGGCCGGTTCCGACCTAGCGCTGATCCGCTCGCGTGCCGAGCCGCAGTCCGACGGCAGCTACAGGGTTTTCGGCCAGAAAATCTTCATCACCTATGGCGACCACGACATGACGGACAACATCGTCCACCTCGTGCTCGCCCGCCTGCCCGATGCGCCGGCCGGCGTGAAGGGCATCTCGATGTTCCTGGTACCGAAGTTCCTGGTCAATGCTGATGGCTCGCTCGGCGCGCGCAACGATGCCTACTGCGTTTCCATTGAGCACAAGCTCGGCATCCATGCCAGCCCGACCTGCGTCATGGCCTATGGCGACAATGGCGGTGCCGTGGGGTACCTGCTCGGCGAGGCCAACCGTGGCCTCGAGTACATGTTCATCATGATGAACGAAGCCCGCCTCGGCGTCGGCCTGCAAGGCATCGCCCTTGGCGAGCGCGCCTACCAGCAGGCCCTGGCTTTCTCCCGCGAGCGCAAGCAGGGCCGTGATGCGGTGACCGGTGAAGCGCTGGTGACCATTGATCATCACCCCGACATCCGCCGCATGATGATGCTGATGAAGTCGCGCGTCGAAGCTTGCCGGGCCATGGCCTACTTCACGTCGGGCCTGCTCGACCGCGCTCACGCCGTGACCGATCCGGAAGAGAAGAAACGCAACCTCTACCTGGCCGAATTCATGATTCCCATCGTCAAGGGTGGCGGCACGGAAATGGGCATCGAGGTGACTTCGCTGGGCATCCAGATTTACGGTGGCATGGGCTTCATCGAAGAAACCGGCGCCGCCCAGCACTGGCGCGATTCGCGTATCACGACCATCTACGAAGGCACCACCGGCATCCAGGCCAACGACCTGCTGTTCCGCAAGCTGATGCGTGACCAGGGCGCGACGGCCAAGGTAGTTTTCGGCGAGATCTACACCACCGTCAAGGCGCTGGCGGCTTCCGGTAATCCGGAGCTGCAGGCTATCGGCCAACGCCTTGGCGTAGCGCTCAAATCATGGACGGAAGCCACCGAGTGGCTGGCCGCCAATGCCCGAAACAGCTTGTCGGCTGTCCTGACGGCAGCCGTTCCTTATCTGCATCTCGCCGTCACCGTTTGTGGCGGTTGGCTCATGGGCAAGGCTGCCCTGGCAGCAGCCGGCTATCTGGACAAGGGTGAGGGCGATCAGGTCTTCTACCGCGCCAAGCTAGGCACCGCTCGTTTCTATGCTGATCAGCTGCTGCCGCAGGCTGCTGCGTTTGCCCAAACGGTGATGGCCGGCGATTGTGGCTTGCCAGAAGGCGTCGATCTGTTTGCCATTAATTGAGGAGTCTGGATCTCAAAAAAGATAAAGGCGCCAAACGGCGCCTTTATCTTAACTGGAACGTTGACTTAGCTCATCAACACCTTATTTTTTGAGCAGTGCTTCCTGCGCAGCATCGAGGTCAGGCTTCTTGACGATGCCCATCTTGCGCTGAACGATCTGCCCATTACGATCGATAAACAACGTGTAGGGTAGACCTGCCTTGGTGTTGCCGAGTGCCTGCATAAGCGGAATACCCTGTTCCTTGGCGACGAAGACCGGGTAATCCATCTCGTAGGCCTTTGCGAATTCCTTGGCAGGTTCGGCTTTGTCCTCGATGCCGATGCCGAGTACCTCGATCTTGCCCTTATGAGCGTTGCGGAACTTGATGAGTTCCGGGATTTCGGCTCGGCACGGGCCGCACCAGCGTGCCCAGAAATTCACCACTAACGGTTTCCCCTTGTATCGCTCCAGAGCAATAGGTTTGTCGTC
>JAGWUW010000224.1 GCA_028868235.1 Betaproteobacteria bacterium
ACCTGGGAGCAACTGGTCGACCAGACCACCCACCTCTACGAGTCGGCCTACTACACGCGCTTGACCACCGAGAAATTCATGATGGACGGCCGCCATACCGGAACTGGCGGCGGTAATCACTTCGTGCTTGGCGGCGCCACGCCCAACGATTCCCCCTTCCTGCGTAGGCCGGACCTGCTGCGCAGCCTGATCGCATACTGGCACAACCATCCCAGCCTGTCCTACCTGTTCTCCGGCCTGTTCATTGGTCCGACCAGCCAGGCGCCGCGTATCGACGAGGCGCGCAATGACAGCCTGTACGAGATGGAGATCGCCTTCCGAGAGATTCCGCCGGTTGGCGGCTACATCCCGCCCTGGCTGGTCGACCGCGTGCTACGCAACCTGCTTATCGACGTGACCGGTAACACCCATCGTGCCGAGTTCTGCATCGACAAGCTGTATTCGCCCGACGGTCCGACCGGCCGCCTCGGACTGCTCGAATTGCGCGCCTTTGAAATGCCGCCACACGCCCGCATGTCGCTTGCCCAACAACTGCTGTTGCGTGCCCTGATCGCCCGTTTCTGGGACGAGCCGTACGCGCCGCAACGTCTGGTCCGCTGGGGTACCGACCTGCACGATCGCTTCATGTTGCCGCATTTCGTCGCGCAGGATTTCGCCGACGTGATGGAGGAAATGCAGCAGGCCGGCTTCGCCTTCAAGCAGGAATGGTTTGCCCCACACTTTGAGTTCCGCTTCCCGAAGTACGGCGATTTCGCCGTCAAGGGCATCGAGTTTGAGCTGCGCCACGCGCTGGAACCCTGGCATGTCATGGGCGAGGAAGGGGCGGTCGGCGGTACGGTGCGCTATGTCGATTCGTCGGTCGAGCGTGTCCAGATCAAGGTGAAGGGTATGGCACCAGATCGCTATGTGCTGACCTGCAACGGTGAACCGGTACCGCTGAACGCGACCGGCATCAATGGCGAGTTCGTTGCCGGCGTGCGCTACCGAGCCTGGCAGCCAGCTTCCTGCCTGCATCCAACCATCGGCGTCCACGTGCCGCTGGTTTTCGACATCGTTGATACCTGGATGGAGCGTTCGCTGGGTGGCTGCCAGTACCATGTCGCTCATCCGGGAGGCCGCAACTTCGATGTCCTGCCGGTCAATGCCTACGAGGCTGAAAGCCGCCGTCTGGCACGCTTCTTCCGTTTCGGGCATACCCCAGGGAAAGTCCTGGTCAAGCCGGTCGCAGTCAGCGCTGAGCACCCGTTTACGCTAGACTTGAGGCGTTCGTGATCAAAATAACGCTTACATCGCACCAGTTGGCCGGAAGAAAGTCGAATCCGTCCTGTTTGCGTTAGACAAGGCTCAATGGCCCGCACGCTGCTCGCTATCTATCCCCATAGTAACCTCCGTTACGATGAAATGCTGACGACGGAGGGGGCCGTACGCGACCACTGGCGGCAGTTCTTCATCCACCTCGATTCGGTGGCGCCCGAGGAAATGCACCGCCGGCTCGATTTTGTCGATCGGCGGATTCAGGAAAACGGCGTGACTTATAACGTCTACGCAGATCCTAACGGGGCCGACCGGCCTTGGGCACTTGACCCGTTGCCGCTGATCATTCCGCCTGACGAATGGGCGGAGGTGTCGGCTGCCGTCGCCCAGCGCGCTGCAGTGCTCAACGCCATGCTGGCCGACCTCTACGGCGAGCAACGCCTGCTGGCCGAGGGCCTTCTGCCGCCAGCTCTGGTGTATGGGCAACATGGCTACCTGTGGCCCTGTCAGGGTGTGAAGCCGCCCGGTGGCATCTGGCTGCACAACTACGCAGTCGATCTTGCCCGTTCGCCAAATGGTCGCTGGTGGGTTATCGCTGACCGCACACAAGCCCCGTCCGGTGCAGGCTACGCGTTGGAAAATCGCCTGGTCGTCTCGCGCGTTTTTCCCGAGATGTTCCGCGATCTGCACGTCCAGCATCTAGCCGATTTCTTCCGCGATCAACAGGAGGGGCTGAGCGCCCTGGCGCCTATTGATGGGGACGAGCAGCCGCACATCGTGCTGCTGACGCCAGGACCGTACAACGAGACTTATTTCGAACACGCCTATCTGGCCCGCTACCTCGGCTTCCCTCTCGTCGAGGGGCAGGATCTGACGGTACGGGGCGATACCGTCTACCTGAAGACATTGCGTGGTCTGAAGCGTGTCCATGTCATCCTGCGCCGACAGGACGATGATTACTGCGACCCGCTCGAATTGCGCGGCGATTCGGCACTCGGCGTGCCCGGCTTGCTTAACGTGGCGCGCGCCGGTCGAGTAGTCATGGCCAACGCCATGGGTAGTGGCTTGCTTGCCTCCGGCGCGCTGATGGGCTTCCTGCCGGCTATCTGCGAATGTCTGCTCGGCGAAAAGCTGATGATGCCGTCAGTGGCAACTTGGTGGTGCGGTGAAAAACCCGCACTGGACTACGTCAAGGAGCATTTCGACGATCTGGTCATCAAGCCGGCCTATCCGACCCAGCGCATGGATCCGGTGTTCGGCTATGAGTTGACTGGCGAGGGGCGTACCGAGATGCTGCGTCGCATCGAGGCGCGGCCGCATGCCTACGTGGCGCAGGAAATGATCGAGTTGGCGCAGGCTCCTACCTGGAGTCGTTCGCACGAGCGCCGTTTGCTCGCCAGACCGGTCGGCCTGCGCGCCTATGCCGTGATTAATGCCGACGGCGCCTATTCGGTCATGCCGGGAGGGTTGGCGCGCGTTGCTACCGGAGCCAACACGCGCATTATCTCGATGCAACGTGGCGGTGCGTCGAAGGATACCTGGGTTTTGACCGATGGCCCGGTCAGCGAATTCACGCTGCTCAAGCCATCCGTCGGTGTGCGCGACCTGGTGCGGTCCGGCGCGAACTTGTCATCGCGCGTAGTTGAGAACCTGTTCTGGTTGGGGCGCTATTCCGAACGCTTCGACGACAGTGCCCGGATGTTGCGGGTCGCCCTGTCGCGGGTGGTGGAAGCCGGCGGTGCCAAGACCCCGGCGCTAATTTCCGCCATGGAGATGGCAGAGTTGCTGGGCGTTCTGCCGTCGCCTGAGGAAGGCGGCGAGGTCAGGGAGGGTAGCGAGCATGCCCTGCTTGAAGCCATCTATGATCCCGACCAGGCGGGTAGCCTGGCCGGTAATATCCGCAGTCTGATGTGGTCGGCGACCCATGTCCGCGAACGTCTGTCGCTTGATCACTGGCATTCGCTGAACCGCTTGCAGCGCGACCAACAAGCGGCCTTGAAAAAGCATCCGACGCTGACCGAAGCCATCGCATTCCTTGATCGTGTCCTCGGCGTCTCCTCCTCGCTGACTGGTTTCGCCATGGACAACATGACGCGCGATGACGGCTGGCGCTTCCTGATCATCGGCCGGCGCCTGGAGCGTCTATCCTTCTTGGCGCAAAGCATTGCCCATTTTCTGCGCATGCCGTCCACGCGTGGCCCCGGTTCGCTGGAGTGGTTGCTTGAACTCTCCGATTCGATCATCACTTACCGGTCGCGCTATTCGCGTCTGCCGGAGTTACTGCCGGTCATCGACCTGCTGGTCTTCGACGACAGTAATCCGCACGGTGTTTTGTTCCAGGCCAGCGTCCTGACGCGCTATTTCGATCGGATGCAACGCGAACTGGGGGCCGATTTCGATAGCGAGTTGCCTGCCGCGATCGAGCGCCTGCGACGTTTCGATCTTGCCCGCCTGGAGCAATTACAGTTCAGCCGTTGTCAGGCCTGTTCGCCCTGCAACGACCTAGCCAGCCTGCTGCAGGAGCTCGATGCTGCCGCCGCACAGCTTTCCGACTGGTTGGGCATGTGTTATTTCACCCATGTCGGCGATATTAGCCGGCAGACGATGGCAGTCTGACCATGAGCACCGTTCGTTACCACGTCCTGCACGAGACGCGTTACGACTACGGGAGTCCGGTTTCGCTGTCGCAGCAACAACTACACCTGTCGCCGCGTATCCTTTCCTGGCAGCGGATCGAGGAGCAGTGTATCGAAATCGAGCCGGTCCCGACCTGGCGGCGGGATGGCCAGGATGCCTTCGGCAATCCGGTGTGCTGGGTCGCCTTCCACGTCCCGCATGATGCCCTGCTTATCCGGTCAGTGATGACCATCGCCGTCGAGCCACATGTGCCGAGCGACGTGCAGGGCTCGCTCCCCTGGGAAGAGGTGCGCGACCGACTGGCCTACGATTCGACCGCACAACGGCCGGAAGATTTGGATGCTGTCCGTTTTCTGTTCGAAAGTCCGCATGTGCGCATCAAGCACGAACTGGCCGATTACGCCGCCGACTGTTTCCCGCCGGGAACGCCCGTCCTAGTCGGCGCCCAGGCCCTGATGGCAAAGATTTTCCGCGAATTCAAGTTCGATCCGGAAGCGACCACCATCGCCACCCCGGTCCTCGAAGTGCTGGAACAGAAGCGTGGCGTCTGCCAGGACTTCGCCCACCTGATGATCGCCTGCCTGCGCGCCCTCGGCCTCGCCGCCCGCTACGTCAGCGGCTACCTGCTCACCCGGCCGCCGCCGGGCAAGCCCCGCCTGATCGGCGCCGATGCCTCGCATGCCTGGGTTTCGGTCTATGCGCCGGGGAGCGAGCACGACTGGGTCGATTTCGATCCGACCAATAACCTGCTACCCGACACCGAGCACATCACCCTGTCCTTCGGCCGCGACTTCTCCGATATTTCGCCGCTGCGCGGCATCATCCTGGGGGGAGGGGGCGCCGAGCCGGAAGTGGCGGTGACTGTCTTCCCCATCGACGAGGAAGAGCTGCCGGCCGAATTGTCGTCATCCATCGACATCCGTGCTGGGAAAAGATGAATGTCCCCGGTGGCCACCATCAACTCACCGATTTGCTGGTTGATTCCTTTCTGCTTTGTTA
>JAGWUW010000225.1 GCA_028868235.1 Betaproteobacteria bacterium
AAGTGCCGCGCGCCGCGTCAAGCCGCACGAAACGCTGCTGGACGCGTTCGCGTTCGCCTTGAGGAATTCCTGGGCCGTTGTCCGCGACCGAAAGAACCACTCTATTGCCATCGCGCCGCGCTTCCAGGCGGATCAGTGCTTCCCTGGACGTGTGCCTGAAGGCATTTTCGACGAGATTGATGACCGCTTGGGCCAGAAGTTCTCGGTCGCCGTAAACGCGGAGACCGGGTTCGACATTCACGGTCAAATTACGGCCCAGATCTTCGGCAAGCGGGGCCAGGGTTTCGCCCAGCTCAGTTGCGAGCTCGCTGAGATCAACGTGCGAAAAGGCCCGCTTCAGGCTCCCCTCTTCGACTTCGGAGATTCGCAGTATCGCATCGAACAGCGCAAGGACGTCGTCGGACTGGGAAATGGCCCGCTCGACCATATCGGCACGTTCGGTCTCGCCGCTCGCCCCACGAAGCCGTTCGAGCTGGTTGCGCAATCGGGAGAGCGGCGTTCTGAGGTCGTGGGCCAGATCGCCGCTCACCTGCCGCAAGTTGGCTATCAATCCGGCAATCCGGTCGAGCATTGCGTTGAGCGAAAGGGCAACGCGATCGAACTCGTCGCCCGAGGGTCCCACCAAGGCGCGTTGGGCGAGATCGCCGCCGATGATCGCTGCGGCGGTCGTCTCGATCCCGGCCAGCCTGTGCTTGAGGTAGCGTGCGAGCAGAAAGGAACCGCCAAGCCCTAGCAAAAGGAGCGCCCCAAGGGCCAAGGCGAACATGGCGAGGATCGTGCGATCGATCGCTTCAAGCGATTCAAGATCGGCAGCGACCACCAAGCGGTAGCCGTCAGGAAGTTGCGTTATCTTTGCGCGCGCAGAATCGGAACCTTCGAGAGGATCGTCGAAGAGGATTTTATGCCAACCGGGCGGCGCAAAGGTGGTGTGCAGGTTGCCGGCAAGGCGCATGCCAGCAGCGTCAAAGAGCGCTGTCCCGAGTGATATTGGCCCAGGTCGACGCGTCTGGTTCATCGCCTCGACAACGCCCCGGATGCCATCGTCTGCGTATTCGCGTTGCAACGAATGCGAGACCTGTTCGATCGTCGCGTCGATCTGGCGGGAAAACGCCGAATGGGTTGCGAAGAACACGGCGCCTCCGAGCGCCACCATGGCGAAGGCATAAGCGACGAACGCGACCCACGCGATACGATTGGCCGCGCTTCGTGGAAGCAGACGCAGCTTCATGCAGTACGAATCCGGTAACCGACGCCCCGCACCGTCTCGATCGCGTCCATCCGGTCGCCTTCGTTGAGCTTGGCGCGCATTCGGCTCATGTGCGTTTCCACGATCTTTGTCTGCGGATCGAAATGGAAGTCCCACACTCGCTCCAGCAGCATCGTGCGGGTCACGAACTCGCCGCCATGGCGCATCAGTTCCTCTAGTAGCCGGAACTCGCGCGGTTGGAGCAGCACGGCTTGTCCGGCCCGCCGAACCTCGCGGGTCAGCAAATTCATCTCGATATCGCCGGCAGTCAATTGCGTCGTGACGGCGGCAGGCGCCGCACGCCGACCCAGCGCCTGTATGCGGGCAGCAAGTTCGCTGAACGCAAAGGGCTTGACCAAATAATCATCGGCGCCTGCTTCAAGCCCGTCAACGCGGTCTTCGATCCGCCCGAGCGCGGTAAGCATCAGAACCGGGACGGTAATCCCGCCAGCGCGCAGCCGTTTGAGGACCGAAAACCCGTCCAGATCGGGCATCATGCGGTCCAGAATCAGGACGTCGAGCTGCTCGGTCAGGGCGAAGTGAAGCGCATCCCCCCCGTTCGCTGCCGCGATGACGTTATGCCCCAGTTCGCCAAGCCCACGCTCGACGAAATGGCGGGTGTCGTCATCGTCCTCGGCCAGCAGGATGCGCATCGCTCTTCGGCTCAGTCCCTTGCGTTCAATGCTTCGAACTTGTTCTCGACGATCCGGCCGGTGATGACATCGACGCCGATTTCATGAATGCGCTTGCCTTGACGAATATCGAAGGAATAGCGCTCGCCGCCACCCTCGCGTTCACGTTCGGCCTTCTCGACCTTACCCGGCGCGACCTTGAGCGCAATGGCGCGTGCCTTTGCCATGGAGATGCCGGCGGGTCTGGCCTGGACAGCCTGCGGAAGGATCATCGCCGATGCGATGAACGGGACAATCAATGCAATCTTCTTCACGTGCGTTCACTCCTGTGATCGTGCGGTGTGCACGATTGAAGAGATAGTCCAGCATAGCTCACCCGACGTTTTCTGTGGGGATACTTTTCCGTAACCAAACAATCGAGGCATGCCGACTACAGCCCGATCCGTCGGCGTTCGACAGCTAGGTCGGTCTGACCTTCGAGCATAAGGCGGGCCGTGTCGCATTGTATCTGGCCGTGATGCAGGGTTGCTGACTGCGACTATCGGACATGCGCTCAATGCGGTTGCCCGCTTTGCATGGCGCATGGTCGTGACGTTCAATGTGCTTGGGGCGGAGCGGCACCAAGGCAATATATGGCGTGCGTTCTGATCTTCGGGAAATTCCCAGCGCACATTTATCTGCTTGCCGAGCAGTGTTCGTGGCCGGCTGATTGTGAAAAGAATCAATCTCTTTCCGTCAAACGAATGCCCACTTGCGCTGGGTTGCTGATCGGTCAACAGCATGGGGATTAGGTTCTGGCCCTTGCCCTTGGACCTTGCGCGCCACCAAGAATCCGCACCTTGCAATATCCTCCCCTGGAGGATATTGGGGCCCATGCTCGATTTCACGGTTTTCCTTCAGCAGGGCAGCGCGCACGCGTGGTTGTTCATTCCCAGCGCCATTCTTCTGGGTGCTTTGCACGGCCTCGAACCAGGCCATTCGAAGACGATGATGGCCGCCTTCATCGTGGCTGTGCGCGGCACCGTCAGGCAGGCGGTCCTGCTGGGGCTTGCGGCAACGCTGTCGCATACGGTCGTGGTCTGGCTGGTTGCCCTTGGCGGGATGTGGCTCTTCAGCGGCCTCAAGGCCGAAGACACCGAACCCTATTTCCAGGTGGCGTCGGGGGCCATTATCGTCGGCATGGCGGTCTGGATGCTCTGGCGTGCGCGCAGGGAGCGCCTTGAAGCAAGCCGCTTCCACGATGCCCATACGGGGCATCACGATCACCGGCATGATCACGACCATGCCCACGATCACAAACACGACCACGATCATCACGAACCGACCGACCAAGAAGTTCGTGAAATCGAATTGGCAACAGGCGGTTATGTCGATGCCCACGAAATGGCCCATGCCGAGGACATCCGTCGCCGCTTCACCAACCGCGAGGTCACGACTGGCCAGATCGCCATATTCGGATTGTCGGGTGGCCTGATCCCCTGTCCCGGAGCGATCACCGTCCTGATGCTTTGCCTGCAATTGCAGCGGGTCGCCCTTGGCGCGGTCCTCGTTCTGAGCTTCAGCATCGGACTGGCTCTGACCATGGTGGCCTCGGGCGTGGTCGCCGCATTGAGCGTCCGGCACATGGCCCGCCGGTGGTCCGGCTTTGGCGAGATCGTTCGGCGAGCGCCCTATGTATCGGGGGGCATCATCCTGCTGGTTGGGCTATATGTCGGGGTCAACGGGTTGATGCACCTACCCACGATCTGACAGGGGACTTCGATGAGCCACGCTACGGACCAGCAGCTTCGGAATCGCCTCAGGCGGGCCCAGGGGCACCTCGCGAAGATTGTCGCAATGGTCGAAGACAATCGCGACGCGCTGGAAACCGCGCAACAGCTTCAGGCGGTCGTGAGTGCGCTCGAAAAGGCCAAGACCTTCCTCGTCACGCATCACATCGAGCATCACCTGGAAGAAACGGTCGGGCCGCTCCCCGAGGGTACGAAGGAGAAACTCGGGCGCCTTACCGAGCTGGCAAAATATCTCTAGACCCGAGCGCAGTGCCCTGCGCGTTGATGACTAACCGAGCATCTCCTCGATCATCAGCAGCCCCAGGAAGCCAACAAAGAACATCGCGGTGATGACCGGGCTGTCGGGCTGTTCGTGTGCTTCGACCAGCAGTTCCTCAGTGACGAGATAGAGCAAGGCGATCAGGCCGAAAGTAAGGAAGCCCGCGACAACGGGTGCAGGAAGCAACGCTACCGGGGTTGCCGCAAGGGTGCCGAGTGGGAGCAGTAAGGCGAGGGCAACCGACACCGCCACGATCTTGACCCGTGAGCGGATGGTTTCGCCCAGCTCGGCGGTTACGGTCAGACCGAGGAACAGGACTTCGAGCGTCAGGGCGATGGTCAGCAGCAGCCCCGCCTTCTCGCCCGCGAGAAAGGCGAGGCCAAGGACAAGACCATCGATGAATATGTCGATACCGATGGCTCCGACCATTCCGATCGGCCCCTTCCATCGCCCTTCGAGCGATTTCACGAACAGCATGGTCAGCACCCCAAGGGTGCCACCGATGAATGTCGCCCAAAGCGAGCCTTCGTGCTTGACCTGCGGCAGGATTTCCGATGCCGCCGCGCCGAACACGACACCGGCGGCAAGATGTTGCATTCCGCTCACCAACGGAGGATCCGGCCGCCTCCAGACCGCGAAAATTGCTCCGATCGCAACCGCTGCGACCGGCACGAGCGTATAGACCAGGTTCGGCATCACCGGCATTCGCATCCCCCACTGGCTTCGCAGGGGCAATGCGTCCCGACGAGCTTCACGCAGCCTGTTAAAGCAATAGCCGCGACCTGGGCAACGTCGTCAGCTGTACCTGCCTTCGCCCGACTCCCCTGAGTGTCGAACCTGGCCACATCAGCCATGCTCGGTGCCCTTGTCTGCAGGACCGGCAAGTCCG
>JAGWUW010000226.1 GCA_028868235.1 Betaproteobacteria bacterium
AAATTGGTCAGCAGCAGACCAGCAATCTCCGGCAACTCGTCACCATGGCCGGCCAGCGACGGCATGGCGACCCACACTTCACTGATCCGAGCCAGCAGCTTGCTGTCCCAACCTGCTTCGCCCAGCGTCGGCAACGGCGTAACGGTGGCGGCGACTAGTTGCAGGTTCAGCTTTTCCAGACGGTCGACGGCGAACGCCAAATTCATCTGCTGCATCTTGCCAAGAACGGCGAGATCGGGCACGAACAGGATGCCGCCGGTTATTTTTTCCAGCATTTCCTGGGTCAAGGCGCTGCTCACCTCAGATAAATCAAGCCACGGCGCCCGCGGCGGCTGCAAGGTGCGGGCGCAGATTTCAGCCATACCGCCATGGGCACCCTTGATCAACAGGACGGGCGTCTTGGCCGCTGCCTGCTCAAGGCGCCGTTTGAATTCCTTGACGAAGGCAGAGCGAGTGAACGACTCCAAGGTCAAGGCTGGACGTACTGGCGGCTTGTCGTGCTTGAGCGCTTTTTGCACGGTGGACAGCAGCTTCTGCAGGGCGATCGGCTTTTCCAGGAAATCGAAAGCGCCGAAGCGCGTCGCCTCGACCGCAGTGTCGATAGTGCCATGCCCGGACATCATGACCACCGGCATATTGAGATGCCCGGCTGCGTGCCACTCCTTGAGCAACGAGATGCCGTCGGTATCGGGCATCCAGATATCGAGGAGCACCAGATCGGGGCGCAATTCGTTGCGCACCTGGCGCGCCGTGGTCGCGTTTTCCGCCAGCCTGACGTCGTAACCCTCATCAATCAGGATTTCGGACAGCAGTTCGCGGATACCCACTTCGTCGTCAACGACCAGAATGATGGCCATTTTTGCCTTCCTCCTCTTTTACCAGGGGCAAGCGGATGTCGATCCGCGCACCGCCCTCTGGTGCATTGCTGATTTCGATTCTGCCCTGGTGTTCGTCGACGATCTTCTTGACGATGGGCAGACCCAGGCCGGTTCCCCGCGCCTTGGTGGTGACATAGGGTTCGAAGATGCGCGGCAACAGTTCGACCGGGAAACCCGGACCGTTGTCGGCGATCGACAGGCGAGCATGCCGGCTGCCCTGTTCAGTACGAATGATGATGCGCGCGTCATCGCGGCCCTCCAGCGCATCCTCTGAATTACGCAGCAGATTGTGGATGATCTGCCGCAACTGCGTGGCATCGCCGAGAATGGTGCCGAGATCGTCGGCCAGCTCTGTTTCAATGGTCGCCGACGAACTCTCGTAGAGCCCCAGCACTTCGCGGATCAATTCATTGAGGTCGAGCGGTGCCACTTCCGGCGCCGGAAGGCGGGCGTAATCGCGGAAATCGTCGACCATGCGCTTCATCGCCTGCACTTGGTTGATGATAGTCTGTGTGCCACGGGCCAGCATGTCGGCGTCGCCGTTGGTCAGCTTGTCAGCGAGCTTCAATTGCAGGCGTTCGGCGGAAAGCTGGATCGGTGTTAATGGGTTCTTGATCTCGTGCGCCAGACGGCGTGCCACTTCACCCCAGGCCGCGCTACGCTGAGCGGCGATCAGGCGGGTGACATCGTCGAACACCACCACATCCCCGCCGCCACTCGCCTCGGGCAGGCGGGAACCACGCAGTAGCAGCACCTGCGGCATTCCATTCGGGCGCTCCAGCTCGAGCTGTGCCTGCCATTCGGGTTCCTCGGTAGCCGCAAACTGTTCGCGGATGAAGGCGCCAAGCGCCTTCTGACGCGGCCATTCATCGACGGCAACGCTGATCACGCCGTCAAAGTCGTCGTTCAGGATAGTCAGCGCCCCTTCATTTACCGTGCGCAGGACGAAGCGCCGGTCGAAAACCAGCACGCCAGTCGACAGGTTGGCGAGGATTGATTCGAGATAGCCGCGCGCCGATTCTAATTCGGCTCGATGGCGCTCGGTATCCCGACGTGCATCGTCGAGCTGGCGGGTCATGCGGTTGAAGGACTGGGTCAGCACGCCGAGCTCGTCGCCACTGTAGATCGCCTGGCGCGGCGAGAAGTCCCCCTGTGCCACGGCCTGCGTACCTTCGGCCAGGATGTAGAGGGGCGCGGCCAGCCGACGGGCCATCAGGTAGGCCAGCGCGAAGGCGCCGAACAGCGCGACGAGCACGGTCAGGGTCAGGGTCAGGGCGTAGATACGGGTCAGGCCATCGCGCGCCAGCTGCAATTCCTGATAGTCACGATAGACACCCTGCACGGCATCGGCGTCGTGCGCCAGCGCCGACGGTACGGGATGCGTCAGTTGCAGTATACGCGGCTCCTCGAACATATCGCGGGCAGGCACCGGGACCAGGACCCGTAAGTAGAGCTTGCCGCCATCACCTTCCACCGTGCCGATCGAACGGGTATTGCGTGCCTGCTTGAGTTGCGACTGACTGGGCAGGTCGGGCATCAATGTGCTCAATTCGCTGGTCGCGCTGGACAGCAGTTGGCCGCCCACCGAGAACAGAGCCGCCGTCTGCACCCCCTTCTCCTCGCGTAAGCGCAACAGGGCCGAACGGCGCGAGGCTTCTTGGATGTCAGAAAGCTCGGTCGCCATGCTGCGCCCCTTGTCGACCAAATCGGCGAGCAACGAGTCGAGCGCCGAACGGCCGAGATGCAGGCCGGACTCCAGCGCCTTCTCGACCCGTACGTCGAACCAGCTTTCGATCGAGCGGGTGACGAACTGTACCGAGACACCATAGACCAGCGCGCCAGGCAAGACGGCGATAACGCCGAACATCAGCATCAGGCGCAGTTTCAACCGGGCGCCGAATACCTGCGCCTGGTAGTCGCGCCACAGCGTGCGCAACTGCCAGCCAACCAAGCCGAGCATACCGAGCGCCAGCACGACGTTGAGCGCGATGAGCAGCGGGTAGTTGCGCGAAAAGAGCACCGTGTCCGCCGCCGTAGACATCAGCAGCAGGAACCACAGTATGCCGCCGACTGCTGCCGCGAACGCGCCACCGGCCGCCAGGAAACGCTTCACTTAGCGGCCTCCAGTGCCGGCAAGGGTGCCAGGTTGACCTGCCAGGCCTTCCAATCGGAAGCCAGGCTCCAGTCCTTGTTGCCCAATGCGGTGATCTGGAACGGCCGAGGCAGTTGGGTTACGTCGAGACGCAAGCGCAGCGCCGCATCGTAGGCCTCACCCGAACGGACACCTTTCTCGCCGCGCTCGACAACTACCCAATTACGCAGGCGGGAGAGCACCTGCACTGCTTCCGACAAAGTCGCAAACGACTGATGCAGACCGCCAGTCGACAGGCGGTATTGGCGAGTCAGCGCGTGGTAGGAAAGCCGGTAGGTCTGGCTGCGCGTGACCAGCTTTTCATCCAGCCAATACCAGCGTGCCTTAGTAAGTTCGAAATCGGCAACGAAATGCAGCACCACGCCTTTGGCGACAGCTTCTTCGAGACGCGGATTCAGTTCGAACCGAAAATCGGCCGACAGCGCATAACCGTCGTCGACCGGTTGCAACTGCGGATTAGCCACCTCAATCTCGGCAGCCAAGGCAATCAGCGGCATGACGAGCAACGTTAACACCCACAGGCGTAGTCGTTCAAGCACGTTTTTCAAGCAAACAGTAGAAAAAGCCATCGTGATCGGCAGTCGGTAAGAGCTGTTCCTCGTGACAGCGGCGGGCCTGCGGCTGGCGCTCCAGAAAACGTTCTATCTGGGCGCTGTTTTCGGCCGGAAAAACCGAGCAGGTTGCATAAAGCAGTTTACCCTCCGGGCGCACCACCTGCCACAGGGCATCAAGAATTCGGGCCTGTGCCTTGGCAAAGCTGGCGATGTCCTCGGCGCGACGCAACCATTTGGCATCCGGATTGCGGCGCACGACGCCACTTGCCGTACAGGGTACGTCGGCCAGCACCGCATCGAAAAGGTGACCATCCCACCATCTGTCCAGCTTCGCACAATCGGCAGCTCTGACCTCGGCCTGCAGCTTGAGGCGGGCCAGGTTTTCCTCAATCCGCCGGCAACGCGAGGCTTTCAGGTCGAGGGCAAGCAGGTCGAGATCAACTCGTTCCAGCAGATGCGCCGTCTTGCCACCGGGTGCTGCGCAAGCGTCGAGCACGCGGCTGCCCGGTGCTGGGTCGAGCAGGCTGGCAGCCCGCTGGGCACCCGGGTCCTGCACCGACACGACACCGAGCGCAAAATCCGGCAGCGCTTCGACAGCCACCGGACGGGCCAACGCCACACCGCACTCCTCTATCGGCTTGCCGTCGATTCCCGCTGCACGCAGGCGGGCCAAATAATCATCGCGCGTCGTCTGTCGAAGATTGACCCGCAAACCCATCGGCGGCGGCGCATTGCCGGCCGCCACGATGCTGTGCCAGGCATCCGGATAGGCGACCTGCAATTCGGTCAGCCACCAGTCTGGATGCTGAGCCGAGGCGACCGGGGCGCTCTCCACCGCAGCTGTCAACTCCACCTGCTGGCGCAGAAAATTGCGCAGCACGCCATTGACCAAGCCGCGAAACTTGCCGCCTGCCAACTCACCAGCGGCAAAGACCGCCTGATCGACCACAGTATGGACTGATTCCGGCCAGGTTTCCACCCGGTAGATAGCGACCAGCAGCAGGGCACGAACTTCTTCAACCGACAGCGGCTTTTCGAGTAGGCGGGACAGGAAAAAATCGCCTCGGCCATAAGCCCGCAGGCTACCATAGACGATGTCCTGCACAGCGGGCCTGGCGACCGGATCGACCCGGCCAAGCAGACCGTCGGCTAGGCTCTGGCCGGCAAAAACAGCGGCGTCGATACGAGCCGCCTGCAACAGGGCGTAGGCGAGGGAATTGAAAGGC
>JAGWUW010000227.1 GCA_028868235.1 Betaproteobacteria bacterium
GGCAATATCCCGCAGGAAATGAAATTCCGGCCGGAAGCCTTCGTTCGCACCCTGAACCTCTACCGTGACCTGATCGAAGCCAACCCGGCCCAACTAACGCTACTGCCGGAAACATCATTCCCGGTCTTCCTTGACCAGCTACCGGAAGACTATCTTGCGGCCCTGAAAACGCTGGCGATGCGCCAGAATGGCAACATCATCCTCGGTACTCTGACCGGCAATGGCGACGCCTATTACAACAGCGCCGTCAGTCTCGGCTCATCTCCGCTGCAAACCTACAGCAAAACCCATCTGGTGCCTTACGGCGAGTTCATCCCACCTGGTTTCGCGTGGTTCATGGCCTACGCCAATATCCCGGCCTCATCGTTCTCGCGCGGCCAGGCAAAGCAGGCGCCATTGGCCGTCGCTGGCCAGCTAGTGGCAGCCAATATCTGTTACGAAGACGTTTTCGGCAATGAAATCATCCGCGCCCTACCGGAAGCGGGCATCCTGGCCAACCTATCCAACACGGCGTGGTTCGGCCACTCTCTGGCCCAACCCCAGCACTTGCAGATTGCCCAGATGCGCGCCCTGGAAACCGGCCGCACCATGCTACGCGCCACCAATACCGGCATGACCGCGATCGTCGGCCCGGATGGCTCGGTGCAAGGCGTTCTTCCCCCCTTCACCACAGCGGTGCTCAAGGGCGAAATTCGTGCATACACTGGTTTGACGCCATTTGCGCGCTTTGGCGACTGGCCTGCTATTGGGCTTCTCGGACTCATCCTTCTCCTCGTGCTGCCCCGCAAATACTGATCCTTCGCCGCCATTATTCGGCTGGCACGCTCCGTGCGTAGATTGAGGTATCAAATATCGACAGGAGCACACATCATGGACGGTGGATTGGCTGAAATCTTCCTGGGTGTCACGGTTGGCGCCTTTTCCCCACTTGCCGTAATCGCCAGCTGGAAAATGCTGCGACGCACCAAAACAAGTCATACCGATTAAAAGCTTGCACCACCGACGTACGCTGACGGCGTCAAATTCTCCGTCGATAGGATTGCGACTCAGTCAGCCTTCAGGCGGTCAGCGAAAAGCTGGCGCAGCTTGACCGCCTTGGGTGCGACAACGGCTACGCAATAGCCCTGATGGGGGTTACGGCGAAAATACTGATGGTGATATTCCTCGGCCTCGAAAAAGGTCGGTGCTGGCGTCACTTCGGTCACAAGGGGCGCAGACCAAATGCCTGCGGCATTCAGGCGAGCAACCATGGCTTCAGCCGCCACTTTTTGCACCTCGTCATGATAAAAAATGGCTGACCGATATTGGCTACCAACATCATGCCCCTGTCGATTCAACGTCGTCGGGTCGTGGATGGCAAAAAAGGCAGCCAACAGCGTTTCGTAGCCGATGATTTCCGGGTCGAAGCGTATTTGCACCACCTCGGCATGCCCGGTGTTGCCACTGCATACAGCCTCGTAAGTCGGGCGCGGATCATCCCCCCCCATGTAACCGGGGAGAACGGAAATCACACCGTCGAGTTGCTCAAAGGCAGCTTCGAGGCACCAGAAGCAGCCACCGGCCAAGGTCGCCAGGAAAAGTTGGGGTTGGGGCATCGTTATCTATGTAGCGTGACGATACCGCTCGGACCCTGCCTCCTGCAGCGAGTTCCCGATCCTTGCCGGTGAAGCCAAATCAGGCGGCGCGCAAACGCTGCGCAGCCTGCTCCAGACGCTGGCGCTCGGCCAGAACCTTGCTTGCATAACGTCGGCCGGCATCGCCGATAGCGCCACCGAATTGCTGCAAACCTTCTTCCAGGCCACCATACCGGCGAATGGATTCTTTCAGCACACGCGCACCAATCTGTACATTAGTGATCGGATCGAGGAAAGAAGCACTTTCCTCCGGCAACTTGTCCTGATGGAAACGCGGCACTACCTGCATCAACCCCTGTGCGCCGACAACGCTTTGCGAGAAGGGGTTGAATCCGGACTCGACGCCGATGACAGCAATGATCAGCAGCGGGTCAAGATGCAGTTCCCGGCCGACGCTCTGCGCCGTCGCGAAAATAGGCTGCACCGCCTCGGTCGATACCTTGTAGCGGCGAGTCACGTAGTCCAACGCCCCGCGCAGCCGTGGCTGCAGGGCCTCGATTGAAGGTTCTTCACTATCGGCGGATTCGACGTCGTCGACGGCCACTTCGGCCCCAGCCAACAACAGCTTTTGGACAAGCGGGCCTTCGAGATCTAGGCGCCCACTCTGGATAGCAATCAGACCAGCAATAAAAACCAGGCCAGCCACCATCAAGAACTTCTGGCACACCCCCAACACCAGGGTGGAAATGCGCTGCATAGCAGGCAATAAAACGGTCGAAGCGTTCATGCGACCTCCTTCACTGTTGCCACTGCGAAAAACGGCTCCGCAGCGAACGGTTACGGGGGGCACGACATCGGTCAAAACACGATGTTGCACCGCAACATGATTCCAGTTTATTGATTTGATTGATTTTAGTCAAACAAACAAAACCCATAAAGACAAAATGGTGTTGCACAACAACAACACCCCATGACAAACAAAACCCTACCCCAACATCCCGCAAAGGCGGTCAGCAGGCGTTCACAGCGCCCCGACTATCGCCTGCCGCGTCGCAGCAAAAGCTAGTAAAATTCAAGGCTTTCCGTCTTTCCGAGTGTGTCCCATGACCACCAGCAAGAAACCCTCTTTCCAAGAAATCATCCTGCGCCTGCAGCAATACTGGAGCGACAAGGGCTGCGCCCTGCTCCAGCCTTACGACATGGAAGTCGGCGCCGGCACCAGCCACACCGCGACCTTCCTGCGTGCCATTGGCCCGGAGCCATGGAAGGCCGCCTACGTGCAACCGTCGCGTCGCCCAAAGGACGGCCGCTACGGCGAGAACCCGAACCGCATGCAGCACTACTACCAGTTCCAGGTAGTCTTGAAGCCGGCGCCGGACAACATCCTGGAGCTCTACCTCGGATCGCTGGAAGCCCTCGGCTTCGACCTCAAGAAGAACGATGTGCGCTTCGTCGAGGATGACTGGGAAAACCCGACCTTGGGTGCCTGGGGCCTGGGCTGGGAAGTCTGGATGAACGGCATGGAAGTGACGCAATTCACCTATTTCCAGCAGGTCGGCGGCATCGACTGTAAGCCGATCACCGGCGAAATTACGTACGGTATCGAGCGTCTGGCCATGTACCTGCAGGGCGTCGAGAACGTCTACGACTTGGTCTGGACCGACGGTCTGACCTATGGCGACGTCTACCACCAGAACGAAGTCGAGCAATCGACCTACAACTTCGAACATTCCGATGTGGACTTCCTGTTCCACGCCTTCGGTGCGCACGAAAAGCAAGCGCAACATCTGATGGGCGCCCAATTGGCGCTGCCCGCCTACGAGCAGGTGCTCAAGGCTGCCCACACCTTCAATTTGCTCGACGCCCGCGGCGCCATCTCGGTCACCGAGCGGGCCGCCTACATCGGTCGCATCCGCAATCTGGCCCGCGCCGTGGCGCAAGCCTATCTCGACTCCCGTGCCCGTCTCGGCTTCCCGATGGCGCCGAAGGAGTGGTCCGCCGAAGTGCTCGCCAAGCTCGAAGAACAGAACGCCAAGAAAGCCGCCTGAGATGACTGCAAAAAACCTCCTCGTCGAACTGTTCGTTGAAGAACTGCCGCCCAAGGCGCTGAAGAAGCTGGGCGAAGCCTTTTCCGCCGCACTGGCCAACTCGCTGAAAAAGCGCGACCTCCTCACCGAGTCGAGCACCATAACGCCATATGCATCACCTCGCAGATTGGCCGCACATGTCACCGCTGTACTCGCAAACGCACCGGATAAGGAAGTTACCGAAAAGCTGGTGCCAGTTACCGTCGGTATCGGTTCGGACGGCAAGGCAACAGATACTCTGCGAAAACGTCTCGCAAAAACTGGCCGTGAGAACCTCGCCGATCTGTGGCCACACGCAGTTGATGGAGCGGATAAGCTCTTCGTCCAAAACGATGGTAAGAACGAAGCCATTTACCTGCAGTCCTTGGCTAAAGGAACGTCATTGACGGTCGCTTTGGAATTTGCTGTTCAGGAAGCTCTTTCCGCACTCCCCATCCCCAAGGTCATGACCTACCAGTTGGCCGACGGCTGGAGCACAGTCAATTTTGTCCGACCGGCCCACGCGCTGGTCGCCCTGCATGGCACTGACGTCGTTCCGGTTGCCGTGCTTGGCCTGACCTCCGGTCGCGTCACCAAAGGCCACCGTTTTGAATCCGCCGTCGAAGCCGTCAGTATCCCAGATGCCGACAGCTATGCCGCGACCCTGTTCAATGATGGCTCGGTCATCGCCTCCTTCACTGAACGCCGCGCCGAAATCGTGCGCCAACTCGAAGCCGCCGCTGCCAAGGCCGGCGGCAAGCCGATCGAGGACGATGCCCTGCTCGACGAAGTCACCGCCTTGGTCGAGCGCCCGAACGTGCTAGTCGGCCAGTTCGAGGCCGAATTCCTCGCCGTGCCGCAGGAATGCCTGATCCTGACCATGAAGGCGAACCAGAAGTATTTCCCGCTGCTCGACACGTCCGGCAAACTGACCAACAAGTTCCTCGTCGTCAGCAATATCAGCCCGGACGATGCTTCCGCAGTCATCGGCGGCAATGAGCGCGTCGTGCGCCCGCGCCTGGCCGACGCCAAGTTCTTCTTCGACCAGGATCGCAAAAAATCGCTGGAAAGCCGCGTCATCGGCCTGTCCAAGGTCGTCTATCACAACAAGCTGGGCACCCAGG
>JAGWUW010000228.1 GCA_028868235.1 Betaproteobacteria bacterium
GCTTGGTGACGCCGAAGTTCTGTTGCAGGGCTTTGGACAGGAATCCCAAGTCGCGCCCCGTCTGGAATGATCGCATCACCAGCCCCTCGACATCGCCAAGGTAGCGTTCCGGGATGGATTTGATCAGGCTGACGTTCTCGGCAAGGGTGGCTTGGACGGCTTCGCGCTGGGCAATGGTCGTCTTGAACTTCACCGCGAAGTCATGTTCGCGCAGCATGGACGACAGAGCCCCGTCCACCCGCTTGCTCGCTTCGGTGGCGAAATAGGCCGCCATCTTTTCCGAGAGGGTGTCGAAGTTCTTGAGCCAGCGATTGCGCACCTTGCGGAACATGCGCTGGAATGATCGGATCGGCGCTTCGTCCATGGCGATGGCAGGCGGGTTGGCCCGGTAGCTCGCCAGCACCCAATAGACCACCGACCTGTGCATTTCCTCGATGGCGGCTGTCAACTTGCGCTGGTACGCGGTGCGAAGGGCCGCGCTGGGGTGGATCGGCTTCAGTTCGATGTGGCGCGTGCGGGGCATCAATCACCCTCGCCATCATCGTCCTTTTCGCCGCCCATCAGCGCCTTTAGTTCTTCGCCGTCATCGGGCAGTTCCGGGGCTGGCGCGGACAGGTCGAGGCCGAACCAAGGCGAATCCTCGTCATTGACGATGCGCTCGCGTACCTCTTCGGGCGACACAATTCCCGCCGCCGCATAGGCAACGTCGGCATCGGCATCGCTCTTGCGGATGCGCGCCTTGGCCTCTTCGTCCATTTCCCACAGGTCCATGAACTCGAAGGTGATGTCCTCGTCGATCTCGCCCCATTCGCTGAGCATGACGACCTGCAAGAGGTATTCGAGCGGCGCGCGCAGAACCCGTTCCTGATAGCCGGCCACCGTGTTGTAGAACGTGCGCAGCTCGCCGTCGGATGTGGCATTGAGGCCGTCCGGGCTGTCACCGAGCAGGATGGTGGCGGGAATGCCGGCGATGTAGCAGATCTGTTCCAGCGCCTGCTTTTGCAGCGCGTCGAGCGTGCCCAGAGGTGTGGACACGTTCGCCAGGTCTTCGCTTTCCTTGTCGAGCATGAACAGCCCGCGGTTGTCGCGCGTGCGGCTGAACAGTTCCATGCGGTTGATCAGCCCGTCGTTCGTGCCCGTAGCCAGCGCGGCGGTCATGTCGGTCTTGACCACCATCGTGGAGAACGACCGCAGCAGGTCCGCAACGCTATCCCGGGTGCCGAGCCAGTTGTCCACATACGGCTTGATCATCTGGCTGCGCGACAGGCCGGCGAAGGCATAGCTGGGCTTGAGCATGTCTGGCAGTTCATTACCGACGAATGTGAGCAGCCGGGTGCGGTGCACGGTCGAGGTCATCACTTGCCACAAGTTCGGCCGGTAGAAGTCCTTGGACAGCGGGTTGGCCGTCTCATAGGCCAGCGGGTAAATCCAGAACGGCTCGCTCACCTCGATGCCCTTGAGGCCGCCCTGTTTGATCTTCCTGTCCGAGATGATCAGCGGGCGGGACAGCTCTTCGTCCTGGGCATTGTCGCCAAGGTCGATGAACAGGTGCGCCCGGCCGAAAAAGCCGTCGTGCTCCACCAATTCGCGGAACTTGGCCTGCACGCCGTAGCGGTCCAATGCCACTTCCAGTTCGTCGCACTTGGCCTCGTCGCCGCTGAACTTGATCCACTTGCGGGTGCATTCACGGGCGAAGATCGTGCTGACAAGGCGGTATTCGGGGCGCTGTGATAGTTCGGCGAGGTAAGGAAAGCCGAGGAAGCCGATCCCTTCCGTCCTCGCGCCCTGCATCGCATAGGCGTAGATGCCGGACTGCAGCGCATCGTCCATCGCCATGCCGGATCGGGGTGCGGCGTCCAAAGCGAATTTAGGCAGTTCGGGCAGTTGCCACGGGTTGCCCAGTTCCGGCTTCGGCGCGGCCTGGGCGAGGTGGGTTGACTTGACGAGGAACGGCGGACGCGACGGCGCAACCACTTCCTGAGCAGGCGGAGATTGGGGCTTGAAATAATCGAGCAGGCCCACTGTCAAATTCCCTGAAGCATGTTGGCGCTAATGGACAGGGTAGCCATACCGGGCGCAAATGTCATTACGAACGCATCGGCCAGGTTGGGGCTGGCTATTTCACGCTTCGCCAGGTCCTTCTTGCTTTCGACTTTGACCTTGCCCGCGTTGTCGAAATCGCGCTTCGGCGTTGCCAGTTCGGTGATCAGTTTTTCGAGATTTGGCAGGTTGGGGTCGATGAATATCATCTCGTCCGGCTTGAACATCATGCCGCGGTGCACGGCATTGTAGGTGTTGCGGAAGCGATCCCCGACGCTCCACCATGCCTGCGCCTTCAGGTTGGCGAACATATCCTTGTTCTTGATCTTGCCGGTATAGACGGCCTCGGGCTTGATCACCGCACCGCCGGCGTTGAACTTGGCATGCCGGACAGGTGCACCCTCGTTCTTCGGCACCCCGGCATTCAGCTCATTGAGCTTGGCGCCGACGCCAGCCCCTACGCCGATGCTGTCATAGATCACCATGGAATCGCTTGTCCGCGCCGCCTGCCAAACCCGCGTGGCGCTCTTGAGCAGTTCGTCTTCCTTGGCCTTCCACATATCGCTGGAAACCGCCAAGGGCCCGTGAGCGGAGATCGTGGCGCAGAGATCCACACCGCTGTCCGCTACGTCGAAGCCCATGCGCTTCATGCCCAGCGGTTCAATGCCCAGCTTTTCGTGCGCACCGATCGCCGCCATGATCCATGACCGCTTGATCACGCTGGTATCATCATCGTCGCGCGGCACGCCAAGGTAGATATGGGCGAACTCGTCCTCGTCTTCATCCTTGGCCGCCGCGATCACATCCAGCATGGTTTGCGACAGAAAAGGGTTTTCGGTGTAATTGATCAGGCGCTTGACCGTGTTCGGCGGCGGATTGAGCACGAACCTCTGATAGACGAAATCCGTCACCAGATTGGGGTTGAAGATGATCCATACCTGCGAGCCCTGCTTGCGGATTGTCGGCTCGAGGATGGTCCACTGGCTTTGCACCAGGTCGTGCGCTTCCTCGATCCACAGAACGTCCGCGCCTTCAAACGACTTGATTTCCGAAATGTGTCGCCAAAGCCCGTAGAAGGTGAACTCCGATCCGGTGCGCCGATGGATGATCTTGTTTTCCAGAATGCGGAACTGATGCCTCAGGCCGAACCTCTCGATCTGATCCTTCAGCAGGGTATAGACGCTGTCCTCGATGCGGTTCTGGAGCTGGCGGACGCAGAGGAACCGCACCTTGAAATTCGCCGCCAAGGCAACAGCGAACCCGGCTGCATCCCATGACTTCGAGCTGGACCGGCCGCCGTACAGGATGCGATTGCGCGCCGGGGTCTGCCAGAACTCCTGCAACGCTGGGTTAAGCTGGGCTGTCATCCGACTTGCCAGACTTCGGCCAGAACATTGCGAAACCAGGCGCGGCCATGCTGCCATCGGAGGACGTGTGGTCCATGCGGTTACCGTAGATCTTCGGCGCCAGCTTCTCGGCCCGCCACTGCTTGGATGAAAGTACGACCCGGGCGGACTGAAAATCTATTTCGCCCTTCATCAGCTTGCGCTCTATCTCCACAATCTCATCGTGGACAGCGTCCCCTTGGGCTTCCCGTGCGCGCGCGCACTTTGCCGCAAAAGCGTGGTCTGCAATGGCCCATCGCCGAACTGTTTCCCGATCCGGCATTCCCGGAAGCTTGCATATCTCCAGCATTGACATCCCATCGGCCAAATTGGTGCAGATGGTTTCAGCCAGTTCATCGGAGTAATGAACGTGTGGGGATCGTGCCCTTACTGATTTTTTCGCGGTCATATTCACACCGCCTGCTCACCTAAACGCGCCTTGATCCTGCGCCAGTAGATCGTAATGGATGGATAGCTAAGCCCAAAATGTAGAGCACAATCGGCCAGAGAGCAATCCGTGTCCGCGACGTATTCGGCAATGGCGCATTCCTTGTCATAGCTCGCGCGCTCGATTTTCGCGGCATGGGCCGCTGAACGCTTACGCTTGAGGAACGGTCGCCTTGCCATTTCAGTGCTTGATCTTCAGTACTTGGTCTATGTTCGCACCGAGGAGCGCGGCCACCTTGTGCGGCGGGTTTGTCCGCAACAGTTCGCGTGCGAGCTGCTTGAGGTATGGCGTCAGGCGATTGGCTTCCATGTCTATCTCCTGCGGGGGTGTGCCGGGTGGTGAGCCCGGCACGTTGGGTATCACTGGGCCGGCTGGGGTTCGGGAGCCGGCGCCGGCTGGAGCTTGGCGGTCAGGTCGTTCACCGCGGCCTGTGCGCTGGCGAGTTCGGACTGCGCGGCATCGCGTTCGCTGGTGAGCTGGGTCACTTGATCCTGCAGGGACGTGACCTGGGCTTGCAGCGCCGCTTCCGCGCCTTCCGCGTCGTGTTCCTTGGTGAGGGCGCCTGCGATGGTGTTTTCGATCAGGGTGCCGAGATTGGCGATATCGTCGTGAAGGGCCATTTGCATTTCCTTGAGTTGGGGTGGGGTGGGCTGGTCATTTCCGCACAGAGCTGCCCACGCGGCTTTGATGCGGGTAGTGAGGTTGGTCATGTCTTCCTCCTGGTAAATCTGCCTGACTTGGGATCGCGCACGGGCCTGCCGACGAGCCTTGCTGCCTTGCGCCACTCGTTCCGCTCCCGGCGCATGCGGTACCAGTCGAGCGCGAAAAACCATGCGACGGCGAGCGCGGCGAGGAA
>JAGWUW010000229.1 GCA_028868235.1 Betaproteobacteria bacterium
AAAATGAAGCAAAGGGAGAGAATAGCCATGACGACACATCTTACCGCCAATCCCTGGAGCACTGGGACTGACGAACTGGAGCGTTATGCGCTCGAGGAGTGCGTAAAACGGCAGCGCATCGATCATCGCGTTTCCATCCTCGTGGTTTCCGACAAACGTTGCGAAATGGCACCCAAACTGGCCAGATTGGGCGCCCAGGTAGTCATCGTCGACCGGCCGGATTACCGGCAGGAAATCGAAGGTCGCATCCTCGCCTCCGGCCTGCGTGAGCAGATCTCCTACGTGGCATCTGAACTGGACACCATGCCGGAGGCCTTGCCTGGACAACCCTTCGATATGATCGTACTGCGCAGGGGGTTATGCGGTCAGCCCTATGAGCAGGCGTGCCAGATCGTTCGTCGATTGATGCGGCAGTTACGTATCGGCGGCAAGCTCTATGTCTCGGTCCTTGGCCTGCACTCCGAACTGGGTCAGGGTTATGCCGACGGCGATGCCCTCATCGAGCAACGCTTTGCCCCACTGGCTTCCCCGCTGGCGGAGAAATATGAAATTCACCAGCCTGTCTGCCTGTACACCGAACGTAACCTGTTCATGTTGCTACTCGAAGCCGGTGCCAGCGTGCTACGCACCCTGACCACCACCTACGGCAACGTCAAGGGTATTGCCGTCCGCGTCTGATGCGTCTTGGCATCGACCTTGGCGGCACAAAGATTGAAATCGTCGCATTGGCGGACGATGGTCGGGAATTGCTGCGCCGCCGTATCGCTACGCCGCAAGGTGAGTACCTGGCAACCGTGATGGCCGTCGTCGGCCTCATTGAAACGAGCGAAGTCGAGCTTGGACAACGCGGTACCGTCGGTATCGGTATTCCTGGGGCTGAATCCCAGCAAACCGGCCTGATCAAAAATGCCAACTCGACCTGCCTGATCGGCCAACCGCTCAAGCGCGACCTGCAGGCACTGCTCCAGCGTGAAGTCCGCTTAGCCAACGACGCCAACTGTTTTGCGCTGTCCGAAGCCATCGATGGAAGCGGCCGCGACGCTGAGATTGTGTTTGGCATCATCCTCGGTACCGGGGTAGGGGGTGGTATCGTGGCCCACCGGCAGGTGCTGCTCGGAGCCAATGCCATCGCCGGCGAGTGGGGGCACAACCCCTTGCCTGCGATCGACGTCGAGGACCTGCCGATGCCCCACTGCTATTGCGGGCGTCAAGGGTGTATCGAAGCCTACCTGTCTGGCCCGGCCCTCGCCATCGACCACACCCGCCATACCGGTGACTCGCTGGATGCTGCGACTATCGAGCAGCGGTCGGCAGACGGCGACAGTGCCTGCGAAGCTACACTGCAACGCTACGAAGAACGGCTCGGACGAGCGCTGGCCGGGGTGATCAACATTCTCGACCCACAAGTCATCGTGCTCGGTGGCGGCCTGTCCAACATGCAGCGCCTGTACCGCAATCTGCCGGCACGCTGCGCCCCCCACGTCTTCTCCGATGCAATGTACACACGCTTTCTGCCGCCAACCCATGGTGACTCTTCCGGTGTTCGCGGCGCAGCCTGGTTGTGGGACTGAACCGACCCAAAGGCTCTCTCTTCGTTTTTTGAGCGCTTACTTTTGACGCATGTGATGGCAAAATCCGGGGACCATGGCAAACATTTCCCTCTTCATCGGCGGCATCCGACCATTGCCCGAGTCTGGCCGACCGACCGGCATCTACAAGCAAGCGGCCCGCGCTCCGCTTGAGCTTGGTCACGAAGGCTTCATCGGTGATCAGCAGGCCGATCGCCGGGTCCATGGCGGTCCGGATAAGGCGGTACACCTTTATCCAGCCGCGCACTACGCCAAACTGGCCAAACGCTTTCCTGAAGCCACAGCACAACTGCTGGTCGGCAGTATCGGCGAAAATATCTCGACTCCGGATCTCGACGAAAACGATGTCCGGCTCGGCGATATCTGGCGACTCGGCACCGCCCTCCTGCAGCTCAGCCAGCCGCGCAATCCGTGCTGGAAAATCGATGAGCGCTACGCCTGCGACGGCATAGCCCAGTTCATCGCTGAACAGCGCCTGACCGGCTGGTATTGGCGCGTGCTGACGCCCGGCATGGTTATTCCCGGCGACGAACTGCTGCTTGAACAAAGCGACCCCACCGCCTACACGCTGGCCGAGGCCATGCTGTGCTGGCAGGAACACCGTCCGCCACTGGCCGATCTCGAAAAACTGGCGGCCTCCCCCGGTCTGGCCGATAGCTGGAAGCAGAAAATTCTCACAAGGCTGGCGTGGTTGCGCCAGCACTCGAACCAATCCCCGCCTCCGGTCGCGACCTTCCACGCGAAACCGGAAAATCCGTGAGCAGTTCCCCACGCCCAGCGAACTGGCTCAAGCTTTTCCTGCCCTTTGCTGCCGGCTACTTCCTGTCCTACCTGTTTCGTACGCTAAATGGTGTCATCGGGCCGGTGCTGGCGCACGAACTGGGTCTCTCCGATAACGCCCTTGGCCTGCTGACCAGCACCTACTTCCTTGCTTTCGGAGCAGCCCAGTTGCCCCTGGGCATGTTGCTCGACCGCTATGGCCCGCGCCGGGTCGAGGCAGCCCTGCTACTCCTGGCTGCTGGCGGTATCACCATTTTTGCCCTATCGGATACGCTGGGTGGCTTGGCCATCGGCCGCGCCCTCATCGGACTCGGCGTCTCCGCCTGCCTGATGGCCTCGTTCAAAGCCTTTGCCTTATGGTTTCCCCCCGAAAGGCAGGCTTCGCTAACTGGTTGGGTCATGGCATCCGGAGGCCTTGGTGCCCTCGCCGCCGCCAAACCTCTGGAACTGGCCATTGGCTTCACCAACTGGCGAATCATTGCCTTTGGCCTGGCCGTCACCACCGTACTGGTTGCCGCCTTCATCTGGTTCCGCGTACCGGATGCACCAAGCAGCCAGAAAGGTGCCGGATTCGCCGAGCAGCTTTCCGGTGTCATGGAGGTCTTCTCTAGCTGGCATTTTTGGCGCTATGCTCCGATGGGTTTCACGATGACCGGCGGCTTCTTGGCCCTGCAGGGCTTGTGGGCTTCGCGCTGGATGATGGTGGTGGAGAGCATGGAGCGCGGGGCCATCGCTGTCCGCCTGACCTGGATTAGCGCGGCCCTGTTGGCCGGCTTTCTATTCATGGGTTTCTTCGCCACCAGGCTGGCGCATCGTGGCATCAAGCTGGAAAATATCTATCGGGGCGCCATGTGTGCGGCCCTCGCCAGCCTCAGCTTGATCACCTACCTCCCCCGCGTGGCCGGCGACCTGCTGTGGCCGATATTGGGTATCTGCTTTTCATTGTCCAATATATCTTATTCACTCGTCGCCCAGTCTTTTCCGAGCGCATTATCCGGACGAGCCAACACCGCACTGAACCTGCTGGTCTTCGCCGGCGCGTTCAGCCTGCAATGGGGTATTGGCGGCTTTGTCGAGACACTACAGGCGCAGGGCTGGGCTGGCGAGGCGGCTTTTCGGGCTGCCTTCGTTTCTCTATTGGGTGCTCAGGCACTGGCCCTCGCTTGGTTCCTGGTGCTGGTCCGCCGGCCGTGATACGGCAAGGTCGATCTGCTGCGAAATGCCCAGCTCGCCCGCTTCCGTAAGGTAGAGGCCGGCATCGAGATCGAACGCAATGCCTTTTGTTCGAGCCTGCGTGCGTCGCTGGCGTCGTCGCTGACCGGCTAGGCAAGGCTGCAGAAAAGCCATCGGAAGCTTGTCGTAATGTTCGTTTCCATCAAGTGCTCACAACGCTCTACGTGGCTTGCTGAAAGCAGGATGCCCGAATCCTGGATTTTCAGGATTCGCTCCTAGCCACGAATGGGTAAGCACACCGCAAGGAGCATGCTGGTCAGAACTCCAGAGGATCGACCTCAACGTGCCAGCGCAGGCGCGATGGCGCCTTGAGTCCCTCGATCGCTTCTCGCCAACACGGGAGAAAAGCCTGCAGGGCCGGTCGGGAGTGCGACTCAGCCAACAGCTGGCCACGCTCCAGATTGGCCAGGCGGGCCATGCGCATCGGTACCGGATCGTAGATCAAGATGCTGTCGTGCTCACCGACTACCGGCAAAGCGGCAGCAGCCTTAAGGAAGGCGATGGCATCGGCCATCTCCGGCGCCTCTGCGCGCAGCATGGCCTGGAAGGCATAGGGTGGGAAGCCCGCTTGCTCGCGCTCCTTGAGCTGCCCGGAGGCAAAACCGGGGTAGTCATGGGCCACCAGCGAAGCAAATAGCGGGTGATCCGGGTATTGCGTCTGGATCAGGACTTCGCCCTTCAATTCGGCTCTCCCGGCCCGCCCGGCAACCTGCATCAACTGGGCGAATAGCCGTTCCGGTGCCCGGCAATCGGCGGCAAATAGCGCCGAGTCGGCCCCCAGGATGCCAACCAAGGTCAATTTCGGGAAATCGTGGCCCTTTGCCAGCATTTGTGTACCGACCAGGATATCAGCCTCACCGCCGTGGATGCGTTCGAGCACAGCCTCCCACTGCTTGCGGCTCCTCACCGAATCACGGTCGACGCGCAGGATGCGCGCATCGGGAAACTGTTCCTGCAACCAGCTTTCCAGCCGCTGCGTGCCGCGTCCGAAGGGATGGATATCCTGGTTACCACAGGTCGGGCAGGCTTTCGGAATACGATGCTCGAAGCCGCAGTGATGGCAACGTAGCCGGCGATCGGCCAGA
>JAGWUW010000230.1 GCA_028868235.1 Betaproteobacteria bacterium
TCCAAGATCGCCTTCAAGAACCACGTGCCGCATGAGGAAACCAAGCTGATGCACTGGTTCATGAACCGCTACGAGCCAGCGCTCAAATGGGTGCTCGCCCACGCCAAGCGTGTCCTCGCTGTCGCCTTGTGCGCACTGGCCATCACCGCCGCACTGGTGCCGCAACTGGGTACCGAGTTCCTGCCCGAGCTGAACGAAGGCTCGATCTGGATAAACATCACGCTGCCGACCTCGGTTTCCATCGACGAGGCGAAGGGCGAACTGCGCAAGCTGCGGCGGATCATCGCCGACTTCCCCGAGGTCAATGCGGTCATTTCCAAGGGCGGCCGTCCGGAAGACGGCACCGACCCGAAGAACATCAACATGACCGAGATGCTGGTCGACCTGAAACCCGACAGCCAATGGCGCAAGGGCATGACCAAGGATCAACTGGTGCGCGAGATGGAGGACAAGCTAAACGACATGCCGGGCATCGAACCGACTTTCAGCCAGCCGGTGCGCGACCAGATTCTCGAATCCATTTCGCAGATCGACGGCCAGATCGTTATCAAGTTGTTCGGCGACGACACGGCGACACTGAAGCTGCACGCCAACCAGTTGCTCGACAAGATCGGCAACGTGCCGGGGGTAGTCCGCGCCTTCATCGACCGCGACGGCGACCTGCCGCAATACCGCCTGGAGATCGATCGCGCCGCTGCCGCCCGTTACGGCCTGAACGTCATGGACGTGCAGGATGTCGTCGAAACCGCACTGGCCGGCAAGGCGGCGACCGAGCTGTGGGAAGGCGACCGCCACTTCAGCGTCGTCGTCCGCTTGGCCGAGCCGTCGCGTCAGCTCGACAAGCTGAAGGAAGTGCTGGTGCCGACGCCGAACGGCGCGCAGGTGCCGCTCTCCGCCCTCGTCGATTTCAAGATGGCGAGCGGCGCCATGAACATCGCTCGCGAATCCGGCCAGCGTGTCGTCGCCATCGGCGTCTTCATCCGCGACCGCGACATGGGCAGCGTCGTCGCCGACATGCAGAACCACGCCAAGGACATCAAGCTGCCGGAAGGCTATTCGATCACTTGGTCCGGCGAGTTCGAGAACCAGGAGCGCGCCATGAAGCGCCTGATGCTGGTCGTCCCGCTATCCATCCTGATGATCTTCCTGCTCCTCTTCGACGCCTTCGAGTCCTTCAAGGACGCGCTGATCATCATCTGCAACATCCCGTTCGCACTGATCGGCGGCATTTTCGCCCTGCTCATTTCCGGGATACCGCTGTCGGTCTCCGCCGCCATCGGCTTCATCGCGCTATTCGGGCAGGCGGTGCTCAACGGCGTGGTGATGGTCAGCTACATCAACCAGCTCAAGCAACAAAAACTCGACGACTACCAGGCCGTCTTCCAGGGTGCCCTTTCACGCCTGCGCACGGTGCTGATGACTGCCCTGCTCGCCATGCTCGGCCTGCTACCGATGGCCCTGTCGCACGGCATCGGCTCGGAAACCCAGCGCCCGCTAGCCTTGGTCGTCATCGGCGGCCTGATCTCGGCCACTGCGCTGACGCTCTTCGTGCTGCCCGCACTGTACTACTACGTCGCCACGCATCCGAAGCTGGCCCGCGCCCTGCACTGACCAACACCATGCTTGCGGCCAGCCTGCGTATCCTCTCGATGCTCCTGCTGGCTGGCTTGGCCATCCCCGGGCAGGCCCTGACCGACGATGAGATCAAGGTTGACTACAAGGACGGCGCTTATACCGCAAGCCTACGCGTCCGTACGCCGGCTCCACCGGCAATCGCCCTTGCCGTCCTTACCGATTTCGAACATATGACGGAGTTTATGCCAGGTCTGGAATCTAGCCGCGTAGTTGCCCATCAGGGTAATAGCTATCAGGTTGCCCAACGCGGCAAAATCAGTTTCGGTCCATTTTTGATGCCATATGAAAGCTTACGGCAAATCGAGGTGGTGGATGGCCAGCGTATACTGTCGCGCTCTCTAGCAGGTTCTGCCCGCCGCATGCGCAGCGAAATGCGCATCGAGCCACTGGAGCACGGTACCCGCCTCGACTATCGCCTCGAGGTTGAACCGGAAAGCTGGATACCCAGCTCTCTTGGCGCCAATTTCCTGCAACACGAGTTGGCCGAACAGTTCAATGCGCTGACCAAGGAAATGTTTCGCCGCTACTGAGCCGTAGCGCTCAACCTTTGACGCACACCACCTGCTTCAGGGTATGTAGGATTTCCGTCAGGTCGCGCTGATTCTCCATTACCGCATCAATATCCTTGTAGGCCCCGGGAATTTCATCAATAACACCCTTGTCCTTGCGACAGACTACCCCGGCCGTCTGCCGGCGCAGGTCGGCCTCGGTGAACGATCGCGCCGCCGCATTGCGGCTCATACGGCGCCCGGCTCCATGGGCACTCGAATCAAAGCTTTCGGCATTGCCCTTGCCACGCACTACATAACTGCGCGCCCCCATACTCCCGGGAATGATCCCAAGATCGCCGGCCCGTGCCCGGATCGCCCCCTTGCGCGTCACCCACACGTCGGCGCCATAGTGATGCTCGCGCGCCACATAGTTGTGATGGCAATTGACCACCTCACTGGTCACCAAAAAGTTGGGAAGATGGCGCCTGAGGCCGGCCAGCACGAGGTCCATCATGCATGCCCGGTTGGCGTAAGCGTATTCCTGCGCCCAATGGACGGCCGCGAAATAATCATCAAAATGCGCGCTGCCTTCCCGGAAATAAGCCAGATCACGATCCGGTAACTGGATTTGCTGACGCTCCATTTCGCTGCGGGCCAGTTCGATGAAATAGCTGGCCAACGCATTGCCGATACCGCGACTGCCAGAATGCAACATGACCCACACCTGATCCGACTCGTCTAGGCAGATCTCGATGAAATGGTTTCCCCCTCCAAGGGTGCCGAGTTGATTAACCCATTTCGAGAATTTGCCAAAGCGCTTCAGCAATTGCGGATGCCTTTGCGTCATCGCCTTCAGGCTCGACTCGAAAGGCCGTGCCGCCAGGAACAATGCTCGCGCGTCGTCGTGCTGCTCCTTGCCCACCGGCACGTCGCGACTGATTTGCTCAAACACCTTCTTCAGCGATTTTTCATCCAGTTGCCCGGCCCCAATCGACAGGCGGCAGGCCACCATGCCGCAGCCGATATCGACGCCCACCGCCGCCGGCACGATGGCCTGATGCGTGGCAATCACCGAACCGATGGTCGCGCCAATGCCAAGATGCACGTCCGGCATCGCCGCCACGTGATGATGGATAAACGGCAGGCTTGCGATATTGGCCAACTGCTGGCGGGACGCCTCATCGATATCCTCAGTCCAGATTTTGACCGGCACACCTGGAGTTTTTAGGGTTTGGGAAACGGGCACGATGCGGATAGCAGACGAACAAGCGTACAGGTTAGCAAATTCGCCCTAGCGGGCAGTACAAACATTTACTCGGCCTTAACCCGGATTCACGCCATGGGCCGCCACAATCGCATGATCTTCACCGCCAGCCACTGCCATAAAACCTGGAGCCCTCTCATTGCCTGCGCCTCATGCCCCGACGCCCACGTAGGCCATAGTGTCGGGCGCGATGGTGACATGGACGGCGGAACCAACACCGTCGTTTCTCAAATTCAGAAATAACTGCAACTCACCGCCGAAGCACTGAAACTCCCGCCCGGACAGACCGTCCCGTGGGATGCCTAGGAACAGATGGCCATGCAGCAAATCGCCGACAAGTTCGATACCGTACGCAAACATCTGATGGCGATGGAGGAAACCCAGGAAACGGAAAGCAAGTTTTATGGCGCACTCGACAAAAATCTGAAGGCAAACGCCGAGCAGAGGCTGCCAGCTACAGAACCGATGCTTTATTCCAGACGAGGCGATGCTGGCGCTTATAGTTCGTCATATGAAACCTGAATCGACGTTTAGCTTCGGCTATGACAATTCAGGTTAACATTCAACACTCTCTCAAATTGAGTATCTTGATCAGCATCGCCTCCGCACGGCTCGACACGCTCTCAGCAATCAATGTTATTCAAAACTCCTACACCTTCCTTTTGGTGTTCCTACCTGTCTCCGCCCTCGGATTTTTCCTTGTCGGACGCTTAGGCAAGGCTCCCGGTGCCGCTTGGCTGGCCACCTGTTCGTTATTTTTCTATGGATGGTGGGATTACCGGTACCTGGCTCTGTTACTTGCCTCAATCTGTGCCAACTATGTCGTTGGCGGCTACATCGCCCAGCATGCGGCGAGCGTCATAGGGCGACGAGCACTGGCGATTGCCGTCACAGCCAACCTGATGCTTATTGGTTACTACAAATACGCCGATTTTTTCCTTTCAAGTGCCAACACTATTCTGGGTACTGAATGGCCCATCCTCCACATCATTCTGCCGATTGGTATTTCCTTTTTTACATTCACCCAGATTGCCTTTCTTGCAGATGCCTATGCCGGCAAGGTCACAGAATATCGTTTCACTTACTACGTTCTATTTGTTACCTATTTTCCCCACCTTATCGCGGGCCCGGTGCTGCACCACAAGGAGATGATGCCGCAGTTCGACGAGGACCGTAATTACCGCCCTCACGCCGCCAACTTCGCCATCGGCCTCACCATCTTCGCCATCGGCCTCGCCAAGAAGGTGCTGATCGCCGACAGCCTCGCCGACTACGCCGC
>JAGWUW010000231.1 GCA_028868235.1 Betaproteobacteria bacterium
AAACTGACGTCATCCGGTATTTGGCGGCGACGGGAAGCGTCGTGAACGACCATGCGAGGATGGCGAAGGTCGCGCCAAAGCTTAGGGCACTTACCTGCCAGTGTGCACGCTGAATTGGCGCGGATAGGCCCAGGAGAAGAAAACGCCCTGAATAAGCATCGAGGCAAGCCTCATGGGGATGATTACCTCTGCCCGATACATGTCCAACCGATGATAGTGCTCCAGAAAAACAACCAGATGACATAAATAGCCCAGTGGAAAAGTCCGCAGCAGATAGGCCAGGAATCCGAGCCAGAATTTTCGATTCAAGGGACAGGCCGCTGGCAAGCCCAAGGAATGGAATTTTCATATTGAACAACGGGTGCAGAAGGCGATGAGCGCTCATTATGCGTCGGCTCAAAAAATTTTTACGCCATGTTGTAAGAAATCCAATTGATCACCGACTAACGCTTAACAGTCGAAATATTACTCGACTGTCTGGACGTACCTATGTCCCCACCTCATCAGGAGATTTCACCATGAACAAGACTCTCACCGCCGCTTCCCTCGCCCTGGCCCTCGGTGCCGCCATGACGGTCGCCGCCACCCCAGCCGCCGCGCAAGACAAGATGGCCGACAAGGAGAAATGCTTCGGCGTCGCCTTGAAGGGCAAGAACGACTGCAAGGCAGGTGCGGGCACCACCTGTGCCGGCACCTCGAAGATCGATCACCAAGGCAATTCCTGGTCGCTCGTCCCGAAAGGCACGTGCGAAAAAACGGCTTCCAAAACCTCGCCGACCGGCTTCGGGCAACTCGCCGAATTTAAGGAAAAGAAGGCCTGATTTCCCTGCACCGAACCGGGGCGCCTGCCATGACAACGGTTTCCCTCTCTCTGCCGAAAATGCCAGGCGCTCCAGTTGCCCGTGCCGCTACCTTGCCGGTACGCGGCGGCCTCGGCCTCAAGCCGGAGCACTTTCGCACCATTCTTGAAACACTGCCCGATCTCGGCTTTTTCGAAATCCATGCCGAGAACTACATGGTGGATGGCGGCCCCTTTCATCATTACCTGACCCAGATTCGCAGCCACTACCCGCTGTCGATCCACGGCGTCGGTCTTTCCATCGGCGGCGAAGGGCCGCTCGACGAAAGGCACCTGGATCGCCTAGCCGCGCTGATCGAACGCTACGAGCCGCAATCTTTTTCTGAACACCTGGCCTGGTCGAGCCATCGCGATATCTTTCTCAACGATCTGCTGCCAGCTCCCTACAATGCCGAGACCCTGCAACGCGTCTGCGACCACGTCGACCGCGTTCAGGAGCGCCTGCAGCGCCGCATGCTGCTCGAAAACCCGGCGACCTATGTCGAGTTCGCGGCATCGACGATGGCCGAAACCGATTTCATCGGTGAAGTTGTCAGGCGTACCGGTTGCGGGCTTCTGCTCGACGTCAACAATGTCTACGTGTCCTGCACCAACCACGGCCGCTCCCCGCAAGCCTCCATCGAGGCGCTGCCGCTGGCGGCAGCCGAGCAGATCCATCTCGCCGGCTTCGCGCAGGATGTCGATGCCGCCGGCGCTCCGCTGCTGATCGACAGTCACGGCGCACCGATTGCCGAGGCGGTCTGGGCGCTTTATCGTTTCACGCTGGACCGTAGCGGTCCGCTACCGACGCTGATCGAACGCGACAACGACATCCCGGCTTTCCCGGTACTGTTGGCCGAGGCTCGGCAAGCGGAAACGTGCCTGCAATCCCCCCGGATGGAGGTTGCAGCATGAACCAGAGTCATTTCACTGCCGCCCTGATCAACCCGGATTTGCCACCGCCACCCGGATTGACCGCATGGAACGGTTCAGATCCCGCACAGCGCTTCCGGGTCTATCGCAATAACGTTATCGTGTCCTTGATCGATGCCCTTGCAGATAGCTTTGCCGTCACGCAGGAACTGGTCGGCGAAGAGTTCTTCCGCGGAATGGCACGTCTGTATGCCTATGCCAACCCACCGCAATCGCGCCTGATGGCCTTCTATGGTACTGATTTTCCCGACTTCATCGAGCATTTTCCGCCTGCTGACAGTCTGCCTTACCTGGCCGACGTGGCACGCCTCGAATACCGCCGCATCGTCGCCTACCATGCAGCTGATGTGCCTGGCGTGACACCCGAAGCAGTGTCCGCTGCGCTGGCTGACACAGCGGCTTTGCCTGATATGCGTGTGACGCTTCACCCCTCACTCTCTGTGCTCAGCTCGAATTCGGCCGTCGTTTCGTTGTGGGCTGCGCACCAGGGTGCGTTCGATTTATCGACAGTTGTGCCTGACACCGCGGAAATCGCCCTGGTTCTTCGCCACGGCCTTGATGTCGAAGTGCTGCCAATTTCTGCAGCGGCTGGTGCCTTCATTTACGAATTGCAGGCTGGCGCCGGACTGGGTAGAGCGGCGGCGGAAGCGACGACCATCGAGACCGATTTCAATCTGGCCAGCATCCTTGGTCTTTTACTCCAGAAATCAGCCATTACGGCACTGAATCCAACGAGGAGCACAACATGAACACCTCTGTTACCCGCGCTTGCCCAGCGCCCTTTTCTCCGATCGCCCGTTTGATCAGTGGCATCATCGGCCTGTTTTCCTGCATCCCCGATTCGCTGATCGCCCTGCTCGGTCGCTTCTCGATTGCCGCCATTTTTTGGAAATCCGGCCAGACAAAAATCGAGGGCCTTGCCATAGATATCATCGCCGGCGAATTCCAGTTCGGCTGGCCACATCTTTCGGAGTCAGCGCTCGAACTGTTCCGCAGCGAATACCGGTTGCCCCTGCTGCCCCCCGAACTGGCAGCCCCGATGGCGGCCTTTGGCGAGCACTTCTTCCCCATCCTGATCCTGCTGGGCCTGGCCACACGCTTCTCGTCGCTTGCTTTGCTGGTCATGACGGCGACCATCCAGATATTCGTCTACCCCGATGCCTACCCGACGCACGGCGTCTGGGCGGCCGTACTGCTGATGCTGATCGCCCGAGGCCCGGGCAAGCTTTCGTTGGACCACTGGATTGACCGACGTCACGCATTGCATGGTTGACTTGCGAACCAGTCAGTACAGAATTATTTTATGAGCCAAGGTCGCCCTCTCGAATTCGATCCACACCTCGCCCTACAAAGGGCCATGGAGTTATTTTGGTGTCGCGGTTACGAAGCCACGTCGTTGCAATCGTTGCTGACAACCATGGACATTTCCAAGAGCAGCTTCTATCTGGCCTTTGGTAGCAAGCATGAACTGTTCGAGCGTTGCCTTATGGCTTTCCGGGAACGCCAAGTTGGCCGCATGACCACAGCGCTTGAGCAAGCGCCTTCGGGCAAGGCGTTCCTTCGCACCATGCTGCTTTCGGCTGCACGCGATGCATCATCCGACGAGCCCCCGAAAGGCTGCCTGATCATGAATACCGCCACCGAATTTTCCGGCCGCGATGCTGTGGTGGCCGATCTGGTGGAGCAAGGTACCCGCCAGTTCGCTGACGTATTTCAGGCGGCGATCGAGCGAGCCCAGGCCGATGGTGAAATCACTTCGGCAAAGGATGCTGAGATCTTGTCCCGCTACGTCGTCAGCACGATGAGCGGTCTGAAGACCATGGCCAAGGCAGGCATGCCTGCAGAGGCCATCGAACAAGTAGCCGAGGTCGCCCTGGGCGCACTTGGCTGATATTTTTTACCTATTTTGTACCAATCGGTACACATTGCCCCAAGGAGATAACTATGCTTGCCGAATATCAAATCACCCTGCCCGCCCAGAGCATCGACAGTGCCGAACCCAAAGGCAAGAAGCTGCTCGAAACCGCCCAGGCCAATCTCGGCTTCATTCCCAACATGTACGCCAACATGGTCAATTCGCCGGGCTTGCTCGAAGCCTACTTGACCGGCTATGCATCATTCCGCAACGACTCCGGCTTCACGGCACCGGAACAGGAAGTGGTTTTCCTCACCATCAGCCGCGAGAACGGCTGTGAATATTGTGTGTCCGCTCACTCCTTCCTGGCCGACAAGAAATCCGGCCTGGCACCCGAAGTGACGGATGCCATCCGCGACGGCTCGCCGATTCCCGATGCCAAGCTGGCCGCGCTGGCCGAATTCACCCGTGTCGTCAGCAGCACGCGCGGACTGCCGTCGAAGGCTGCTACCGAGGCTTTCCTCACCGCCGGCTACAGCGAGCGACACATCCTGGAAATCGTCCTCGCCCTCGCTGTGAAGACGATCAGCAATTATTCCAACCACCTGTTCCATACCGCGCTCGACCCAGTCTTCGTCGCACGCCGCTGGAGCGACAAGGGTTAAATCGCCAACGCGGCGCCTCCGAGGCGCCGTATTTCATTTCAGGGAGAATTTCGATGTCGACCGTAGCACTCGTTGAAGAAGCTGCAGCCAGCGGCGAAGTTGCCGCCATTTTTGCCGATATCCGCGCCACCTTCGGTATGCCGTTCGTTCCGGCCATGTTCAGGGCCATTGCCCATCATCCGGCCTACCTGAAGGCCAGTTGGGAACGGGTCAAGGTGGTCATGGGGCCGGGCCTGATCGACCGCAAGACGAAGGAAATGATTGCCGTCGCCGTTTCCGCCGCCAACGGCTGCGATTACTGCGTGCAGGCTCACAGCGCCGCCTTGAAGAACATGGGTGGAAAAGACGCCGAGTTGGTCGAACTGATGGCGGTCGTT
>JAGWUW010000232.1 GCA_028868235.1 Betaproteobacteria bacterium
GCGGCGACGTGGCCCATACTCGCCAACCGGACTGGTATTTCGATGTCGATTCGGCGCGCCGGTTGCTCTGTGATCAGTTTGAGGTGGCCTCGCTCGCCGGCTTCGGTGCGGAAGGTTTGAAACCGGCCATTGCCGCCGCTGGCGCGCTGCTGCAATACGCCCAAGCCACGCAATCCGGCAAACTACTTCATCTGCGCGGCCTGACGGTTGAACTGGAAGGTGCCTACCTGGGTCTCGATCTGGCCACCCGGCGCAACCTAGAATTGACCGAAACCTTGCGCGGCCAGCTGTCGCCAACCCTGTTCTCATTGCTCGACAATTGCGTGACCAGCATGGGTTCTCGCCTACTGCGCCATACCCTACATCACCCGCTGCACGAGCGCGACATTCCCGCCTTGCGCCATGGTGCGGTCGAAGGCCTGCTCGAGGATTACGGCAGCCTAGCGGGCGAGGTTCGCAAGGCCTTGCGCGGCATGGCCGATATCGAGCGTATCGCCGGCCGCATCGCACTGCGCAACGCCCGCCCACGCGACTTGGCCAGCCTACGCGAATCTCTGGTCCGCCTGCCGGAATTGCGTACTCCGCTCATGGAGCAATCAGCCCCGCTAATTAGCCAGCTATATTCCGAACTACAGACGCCTGAACCTGCCCTTGCCTTGTTGGTCCGCGCCATTGCCACCGAGCCCAGCGCCCAGGTACGCGATGGCGGCGTCATTGCCCCGGGTTATGACCCCGACCTCGACGAACTCCGTTCGCTGAATGACAACTGTGGCGCCTTCCTAGTCGACATGGAGATCCGCGAACGCGAACGGACCGGGATCGCCAGCCTCAAGGTCGAATTCAACAAGGTCCATGGCTTCTACATTGAGGTCACTCACGCCAACGTGGACAAGATTCCGGAGGATTACCGCCGCCGGCAGACTCTGAAGAATGCCGAACGCTACATCACGCCGGAACTGAAGGCTTTTGAAGACAAGGCACTGTCCGCCCAGGAACGCTCGCTGGCCCGTGAAAAACTGCTCTACGAGGCCATTCTCGACGCCCTGCTGCCAGTCGTTCCCACCCTGCAGACCATCGCTCGCGCCGTCGCCCAACTCGACCTGCTGGCCGGTTTCGCCGAGTCGGCCCTCAAACGTAACTGGTGCAAACCGGAATTCGCCGTCGACACGCAACTGAGCATCGTCAATGGCCGCCACCCGGTCGTCGAAGGCGAACTGGCCAACCAGGCCGAAACCTTCATCGCCAACGACTGCCTACTCGCCGACAACCGCCGCCTGCTACTGATCACTGGCCCGAATATGGGCGGTAAATCGACCTACATGCGGCAGGTAGCGCTGATCGCCCTGCTCGCCCACATCGGCAGCTACGTGCCGGCCGAATCCTGCGTGCTCGGTCCCCTTGACCGCATCTTCACCCGCATCGGCGCATCCGACGACCTCGCATCCGGCCGCTCAACATTCATGGTCGAAATGACTGAAGCAGCGGCCATCCTGCACCATGCGACGAATCAAAGCCTGGTCCTAATGGACGAAATTGGCCGCGGCACCTCGACCTTCGACGGTATGGCGCTCGCCTTTGCCATCCTGCGCCATCTAATCGAGAAGAACCGCAGCCTGACGCTGTTTGCCACGCACTATTTCGAGCTGACCCGCCTGTCACACGAATATCCGGAACTGGCCAACGTGCATCTCGGTGCCGTCGAGCATAACGACCGCATCGTCTTCATGCATGCCGTTCAGGAAGGCCCAGCAAACCAGAGCTACGGTATTCAGGTTGCGGCACTGGCCGGTATCCCATCCGCCGTCGTACGTGCCGCCCGGAAGCAGTTGCGTGAATTCGAACAGCGGGCAGCCGTCGACCCGCTGCAACCGGATCTCTTTGCTCAGAGCGAACCGGAACCACCCGAACCAGAGCAGCATCCGGTCGTCGACCGCTTAGCCGCGATCGATCCGGACAGCCTGACACCACGCGAGGCGCTCGATGCACTGTATGCACTGAAAGGCCTGTTGCGGTGAGACTCCGCTTCACCAAGACTGCAATCGGTGGGCTTTGCACTTTCCTGCTGCTGTTTGGCACACCTGTCACAGCAGAAACCTGGCATTTTGCGCTGATCGGCGATACCCCCTATTCCGAGCACGAACGGGCCGAATTGCCAAAAATGATGGCCGCCATCGCCGATCATCCGATAACCTTCATCGCTCATATCGGCGATTTCAAGAAAGGTTCTGAGCGCTGCGACGATGTGCTTTTCGAAGACCGCCTACAACTCTTCGACAATAGCCGCATCCCGTTTGTTTACGTCCCTGGCGACAACGAGTGGAGCGATTGCGATCGGCTGAGCAATGGGGCGTATGATCCACTGGAACGCCTTGGTAAGCTGCGTAAGCTGTTCTGGCACAAAAACCGGTCGCTCGGCCAACACACCATCAACTTGGAGCGTCAACCCGGCTCCTACCCGGAACATGCGCGCTTCGCTATCGGCCCCGTGCTGTTCGTAACACTCAACCTGCCCGGCAGCGACAATAACTGGGGGATGACCAACGATCCGCGGCCAGAATTTCTGGCCCGTAACCCGCTTGTCCTTGCATGGTTGAAAGATAGCTTCACTCTGGCCCGTAGCAAAAAATGCGCTGCCATTGTTCTTCTCTTTCAGGCTGATCCAAGTTTTAAGCGCTATGCACAAGGATTTCCGCACAGAGGATTTCGAGCATTACTTGATACCCTGCGCGAGGAAACCATAAGTTTTCCGGGGCAGGTCGTCGCTGTACACGGCGACACCCATATCAGCCGTATAGACCAGCCACTACGTGACCGCAATGGTCAGCCGATCGAGAATTTCATCCGTGTTGAAACCTTTGGCTACCCCATCATGGGCTGGACAGAAGGTATCATCGACAGTGACGCAAAGATTCCACTACGCTTTTTCCCCCATCCTTGGCCACAAACGACCGCTCCATGAAAAAACCCGCCGAGGCGGGTTTATTTCGACACAGTATCGACTATCGACTGATCAGTGGCAGGTTTCCCCATCTTCATCCGGATGGTGAACATGGCCATGCTCAACCTCTTCCTCGCTAGCCGGACGAATCGCCGTCACCGTGCAGGTAAAGATCAGGGCCATGCCGGCAAGCGGATGGTTGCCATCGAGCACCACCTTGTCGTCGGCGATATCGGTTACCCGATAGATTACGAAATCATCTTCCGCCCCATCTTCTGGACCACCCTCGAACTGCATGCCGACCTGGAGTTCCTTCGGAAAATCCTTGCGCGGCTCTATCTGGACCATCTCGGCGTCATATTCGCCAAAAGCTTCGTCCGGTTGCAGCTTGACCTGCACCGACTCGCCTACCTTTTTGCCCTGCAGCGCTTCTTCAATCTTCGGGAAAATATCGTCGTAGCCACCATGCAGGTACACCAGTGGCTCACGGCCCTCGTCGACCACCTCCCCATCCGGATCCTTGACATGATAGTCGAGCGTAATGACGGTATTTTTGGCAACCTGCATGTTCATTCTGTGGAATTCCTAGTATTGATGGGCTTTCTCGGCAATTCTTCTATACAGCAACAAATTTGTGTTGTTTCAGAATTTACGCGAAGGGACGAATTCTACCACTCACCCCAAAGCTCACGAATTCAGCTCTTTAACTAAGCGCAGAACCTCTAAGGCATGCCCTTTGTAGTTAACGTTGTAAAGTGCGTGGCGAATAGTCCCAGTCCGATCAATGACGAAGGTCGAACGGCACACACCGAATTTTTTTTGACCATCCACTTCCTTGGGCTGCCATACACCATATTGCTTGCAGACCACCCCTTCGGTATCGGACAGCAACTCAATACCGATGCCTTCTTTATCTCGGAATTCTGCGTGTTTCAGGCAGTCGTCCCGGCTGATGCCAAGCAGGACGCAGTTATGGCGCAAAAACTCGTCTTCATGATCCGAAAAATCCGTCACTTCCTTGGTACAACACGGCGTGCCATCCTTCGGATAGAAGAAAATCACGATATGCCTGCCTTGGTACCTGGCCAGATCGATCGTCTCCATATCGGCATCCGGCAGTGAAAACACAGGGGCTTGTTCGCCAACCTTGAGCAGCATGTTGTTCTCCTTGAACGCTCTGCGCGGGGGACTGCTGAGGGCGATTTTAGCGGAGGCAAATACCGGTGACTACTGCGTCTGGCGGGATTTCGAGAATTATTTCCCGGGAAGCTTTTCCGGGATCTGGACGAAGGTTTCGTCCTGCTTGACCATGCCCAGCTCGAAACGGGCACGTTCTTCGATGGCGTCGTAACCTTGTTTCAGGTCGCGAACCTCGGCATCGAGACCCGCATTCCGGATTTCCAGTTTGCGGGTGACTTCCTTTTGCTGCTGCAACTGACGGTCGTATTCCCACACCTTCAGCCAGCCCCCCTTACCCACCCACAGGGGGTACTGGAGCAGGCCGATGGCTGCGAGAAGGCCGACCGTCAGCCAACGCATGCGCGATTAACGCAGGTTGTAGAAGGTTTCGCGGCCCGGGTAGGAAGCAGTATCGCCCAGGTCTTCCTCGATACGGATCAGCTGGTTGTACTTGGCAATACGGTCGGAACGCGACAGCGAACCGGTCTTGATCTGGCCGGCATTCAGGCCGACGGCGATGTCGGCGATGGTGCTGTCCTCGGTTTCGCC
>JAGWUW010000233.1 GCA_028868235.1 Betaproteobacteria bacterium
TGGCATACCGCCGGAAATCTCTATAATTATGGATTACGTTATCCACCACACGACAGGAATCCAGTCATGACACGTCCGTTCAAGGTTCTCGGCATCCAGCAAATCGCCATCGGCGGCCCCTCCAAGGAAAAGTTGCGCACGTTGTGGGTTGAGAAATTCGGCTTGGAAATCACCAGCACCTTCGTTTCCGAGCGTGAAAACGTGGATGAGGACATTTGTGCCATGGGTACCGGCCCGTTCAAGGTCGAAGTCGACCTGATGCAACCGCTTGACCCGGAAAAGAAGCCGGCGGTGCATACCACACCACTCAATCATGTCGGCCTATGGATCGACGATCTGCCCAAGGCCGTCGAGTGGTTATCGGCCAACGGCGTGCGCTTTGCACCAGGTGGCATCCGCAAGGGCGCGGCCGGCTTCGACATTACCTTTCTGCACCCGAAAGGTAACGAAGAATTCCCGATCGGCGGCGAAGGCGTCTTGATCGAACTGGTCCAGGCCCCACCGGAAGTGGTATCCGCTTTTGCCAAGCTGGCGGGCAGCTAGGGCAAAATGGACGATCTCCCCGAGGACGAGCTCGAGGAATCCCGTGCGGCGCTCGCTCCGACACTGGATGCGACTGCCGCCATCCTGCCTTGGGTGGCGAAACCCAGCCCGGCACGCTTCGATGCAAAACTGAACCAGCGCTGGCTCGATGGCTGCAAACGACTGGATCGGGCTTGGTCGAAACGGCACGGGGCCGGCGCTGACGATATCCGCCCGGCCATCTTCAATCTCTACGCCATTGCATTGGAAACCGCCGACGCCGACTGCCTGCGCCTGGGTGAGGCCTTGGCCGGCGCAGCCGACCGGCTGGAAGACGTCGATCCGCCCGCTCGCCTGATTGCTGCCTTGACAGGGGCGATCGAATGCCTGCATGAGTCGTCCGGACTGGAACATGATGCCTTCACCGATCGCGCTCGACATTTTGCCGAACGGTTGGAAACTTCGGCATCTGCACCGAACGGCACCGAACGCTCACCGGTACTTGATCAGTTATTCGTCGAGGAAGCGCACGAGCAAATCGAAGTGCTGCGTGATGCGCTGTCCGCCTTGCCACCGGATGCCTACGTGCTGGCCACCGAGGCGCTGAAACTGGCACAACACGCTGAAATGCTGGAAATCTGGGGGGTCATGCATCTCGCCCGCCAGTTCGCGGCATGCGTCAACCGCTACGCCAGTGCACTCGACAGTGCCGAAGCGCAGGAAGCGCTCCATGACATTCTGCAAACGTTGGCGACAAGTATCGACGCCGTGGCGATCTAGGCGTTCAGGCAGCCCGAAGAACGCTCAGGGCCAAGCGACGGCCATCGCTCAGTACCGCCCCCTTCGCCATCACGCTGACCGGAATCTTACGGCCATCACTGCGCAGGACTTCTGCAGCCAATAGGCTTCCCGCACGACCTTCGAGCATGCGCAGAACTTCCCCGGCCACCGCTTTTTGCTGCTCGACCGGATAGAGGCTCCCGTGGTGGCGACCGAGCAGTTCCTCGCGCGAACGCCCCGTCAATGCCTCAGCCTGATAATTGACATCGAGAATCTCGCCGCTGTTGCCATCGGCTAACAACATTGCATCCTGCGAGGCGTTGATGACGGCTCGCAATTGCTCTTTGGCCACCTGAGCCTGGCGCTTGGCCTCACCGGCTTCGTATTCGACCAGGGCCAAAGCCACCAGATTGGCCACGGCCTGGGCAAAAATCTGATGGGCGCTGGCCCAAGCCTGACGGGAGCCGACCTGCTCCAGACACAACACCCCCTGCAATTCGCCGCGAATATGAATGGGCATCGCGAGCATGGCAGTAATTCGGTGCCGTGGCAGATAGTAGCTAACGAATTCAACGGTCAGCGGATGGACGTATACGTCGTCGACGACCAGGCTACTTCCAGCGCGCAAAGCGGCAAAGTAAACTGGATGACCGATAGCATCGAGGGTATTGCCGCTACTGTGCTGGCGGGTCGAATATTCGAAAAGCTCGAGACAGCGAAGTTCTCGCTGATCGTCGGTAAGCGCCCAGATGCTGGCACGCTCGACACCGCAGATCGTAGCCGCCGACTCAGTCAGGATACTGAGCATCATATCCAGGGAGGCTTCCCCGAAATAGGCGCCACGCGACAGGCTAGCGATGCCTTGCTGCAAATCCTCCGACGACATCAAAGTCGGACCGGTAAGCAAATTGGACGAGGTTTCCATAATGCTGCGACGTTGTTTTCGCCTCTAGGGCCATGGTGACGACCTCGATTGTAGTGACGCGCCTAGCGGAGGTCTGTGAATTTCTCCACATCTGACGAAAGTAATAATCCGTTCAACTATCAGTCTGGACTCGGCATCGTCTTAAAAACGAAGGCCACCCTCTCAACCTCGGTGATCCACACCAGGCCATCGCCATAATGGCCGGTCTGGGCGATCTCGGTGATGCGCTGGAAAATGGCCTCCGCCACTTCGTCCGGCGCGACGATTTCAACGCGCACCTTGGGCGTATAGTCGGTCAACTCGTCCTTGATCTTGACCTTCGCCGGCATGTGCCGGGTCGGCGCGCTGCAACCTTCGACACGGCTCACCGTCATGCCGGGAAAACCAGGCAATGCTACGAGGGCATCGCGCAGCACCGGCAGCTTGTTGGGGCGGATGATGGCTTTGATTTCCTTCATGCCTCGACTCCTTCTTCGTCGAACCAACGATAGATAGTGGGCAACACCACCAGGGTCAGCAGGGTCGATGTAATCAAACCGCCGATGACCACGATGGCCAGCGGTTTTTGCACCTCGGAACCCGGCCCCGTCGAGAACAGAAACGGGATCAGGCCAAGCATGGCCACGGTCGCGGTCATCATCACCGGCCGGAAGCGTAGTTTCGCTCCCGCGACGACCGCTTCGCGCACGCTGTACCCTTCTTCGCGGAGGCTGCGGATGTACGAGACCAGTACCACGCCGTTAAGCACGGCGATGCCCCACAGCGCAATGAAGCCCACTGAGGCCGGCACCGAAAGGTATTCGCCAGTGACGAACAAGCCGACAATGCCGCCGATAGAGGCGAAGGGCAGTACGGTGATGATCAGCGTCGCGAAACGCAGCGAATTGAAGAGCAGGAAGAGCAAGAAGAAAATCGCCGCGATGGTGATCGGGATGATGATCTTCAGATGGCCGAGCGCCCGCTCCATATTCTGGAACTGCCCTCCCCATTCGAGGTAGTAGCCCTCTGGCAGCTTGATCTGTTTTTCCACTTGCTGCTGCAGTTCGTCGACGAAACTGCCGAGATCCCTACCCTTGACGTTAACGCCGACCACGATACGGCGTTTTCCCAGTTCGCGCGAAATCTGCGCCGGGCCGTCCAGCAAGCTGATCTTGGCGACATCAGCAAGACGGGCCTGGGCGCCGCTGCCGGAGGTGATCAGGATGTTGGAAATGGCCTCGACATTGTTCCGAAAGCGTTCCGGCAGACGCACAATGCCGGGGAAGCGGCGCTCCCCCTCGAAGATCTCGGTCGCCACCTTGCCGCCGACCGCTGTTTCGAGCAGATCATTGATATCGGAAACGTTTAGCCCAAGGCGAGCGATGGCCTGGCGATCAATTTCGATGGACAGGTACTGCTGGCCGCTGATCCGCTCGATGCGCAGGTCCTGCGCGCCTTGCAGGCTCTGGGCGACCTTACCGACCTGGCCAGCGAGCCGCTTCAGCTGGTCGAGATCGTCGCCGAAGACCTTGACCGCGATGTCCGAGCGCACGCCGGTGACCATTTCGTCGACGCGGTCTGAGATCGGCTGTGCCATAACGATCTGTACGCCGGGCAAGGCTTTCAGCTTGTCGCGCATGGCGTCCTGAATGTCATCCTGCGTCCAGCCGGATGGCCATTCACTGCGCGGCTTCAGGCTGACGATAGGGGTCGATTCATTCGGCCCCTGCGGGTCGGCCGGTGATTCGCCGCGCCCGATGCCTGACACCGCCGACTTGACCCCCGGCACCTGCATGACTAGGCGCATGGCTTCCATTTCCATCTTGATCGATTCGTCGAGCGAGATGTTGGGGACGCGATTGATACCAGGAACCACCGATCCCTCCTTCATTTCTGGGATGAAGGCAGTACCGAGGAAAGGCAGCATACCGATGCTCAGTACGAAGGCACCGATCGCCAGGGTCACCGTCTTGCGCTCATTGCCGAGCGCCCAGTGCAGCATTCTCACGTAACGCGTCTTCATCGCTGCAATCAGCTTGGTATCGTGATCACCCTCATGGGCTGACGGTTTAAGCAGGTAGGTGGACATTACCGGGGTCAGCGTCATCGACAGGATCAGTGAAATGCCGAGCGCGATGGCGATGGTGTAAGCCAACGGTGCGAACATCTTGCCCTCCATGCCCTGCAAGGTCATCAGCGGCAGGAAGACGAGGATGATGATGCCGACGCCGAAGATGACCGGCGTTGCTACCTCGACCACGGCACGCAGGATGACCCGTGTAGGACTATCGCCGCTCTTGGCCTGTCGACCGAGTTGCAGGAAAGCGTTCTCGACCACAACGACCGAGCCATCGACCATCAGGCCGATGGCAATGGCCAGACCGCCGAGCGACATCAGGTTGGCCGAGATGCCCAGCTTGTTCATCGCCATGAAGGTGAGCAGCGGCGTCAGCACCAG
>JAGWUW010000234.1 GCA_028868235.1 Betaproteobacteria bacterium
ACGACGCAGGTGGCGAAGAAATAGACGTCAGTGGGATATGCAGATCGGCTGGGCATCTTGTCTCCGTTAAAATTATTTATCGGTCAATTGGTAAGACCAATAATTGATCTGAGCGAAATTTTGCGTGAATACCGGCACTTAGTCAATCCGGAATAGGGAAATCCCTAGGCTTGCACTTTGCTGGAGCGATGATTAAAATGTGCTGGTCTTACCAATCAATGTGGTCTTACCAATGCCGAACAAGCTGCAGGTCCCACGCATTTCCGATGCCATCGCTGCCACATTGGAGCGTCGCATCCTCGAAGGCTCGCTGAAGCCGGGCGATCGTCTGCCGCCTGAGCGTGAGCTGGCAGTTGATCTGGGGGTGTCGCGGCCGAGTCTGCGTGAAGCGATCCAGAAGCTGGCCTCGAAGGGAATGGTCACCAGCCGCCAAGGGGGGGGGACGTATGTGACTGATGTGCTGGAGTCGAGCTTTTCCGACCCTTGGCAGGACATGATGGGCAAGCACCCTAACCTTCGCGAGGACATGCTGGAGTTTCGCCGCATGCTCGAAGGGCAGGCTGCTGAGTGGGCGGCTGAGCGGGCTACGGAAGCCGACCTGCAACGTCTCGATCAGACTTTCGCTACCTTGATGTACGCTTTCGAGTCCGACGATGCCCAAAAGCGCTCAGATGCCGATATCGCCTTCCATCAGGCGATTGGCGATGCTGCGCACAACGTGCTGATCGGTCATTTGTCTGGTGCCTTGCTTAATCTGATGCATGACAACATTCGCCTCAACCTGGGCGAACTGAAGAGCGTGCCGGCTGCCAACCGCTTGCTGATGAGCCAGCACGAGGCGATCTACAAGGGCATTCGCGAGAACAAGCCACAGGCAGCCCGTTCTGCCGCCGAGACGCATATCGATTTCGTGCGAGAAACGCTGGCCCAGACGTTGCGTTCCGTTGCTCGCCGCGAAACGGCCGAGCGCCGCCTGAATACCGAATTCTCAACTTCCTGATTTTTGATTCGACCCCCGAAAGGACCTCTCCTCATGGAACAGCTTGTCATCCCCTTTGAAAAACTGCGCATGACCGACGTTGAACAAGTCGGCGGCAAGAATGCTTCGCTCGGCGAAATGATCAGCCAGTTGGCTGACACCGGCGTTCGCGTACCGGGCGGCTTTGCCACCACGGCGCATGCCTACCGTGTCTTCCTGGCTCAGTCCGGCCTCGATGCCAAGATCAACGCTGCGCTTGATGCGCTGGATGTCGATGACGTTAACGCCCTGGTTAAGACTGGTGCCGAGATTCGCCAGTGGGTGCTCGATACCCCGTTCCCGATGGAACTGACCATTGCCATCACCGAGCAGTACCAGCGCCTGGTCGCCGAATCCAATGCCGATATGTCCTTCGCCGTGCGCTCCTCCGCCACCGCCGAAGACTTGCCGGACGCTTCCTTTGCCGGCCAGCAGGAAACCTTCCTGAACATCGTCGGCCTGGAAAACATCATGCATGCGATCAAGGAAGTCTTCGCTTCCCTGTACAACGACCGCGCCATATCCTACCGCGTGCACAAGGGCTTCCTGCACGCCGATGTTGCCCTATCTGCCGGTATCCAGCGCATGGTTCGCTCCGACAAGGGCGCGGCCGGCGTGATGTTCACGCTCGACACCGAATCCGGCTTCCGTGATGCCGTGTTCGTTACTTCCAGCTACGGCTTGGGTGAAACCGTCGTTCAGGGCGCCGTGAATCCGGACGAGTTCTACGTGCACAAGCCGATGCTGGAAGCCGGCAAGAAAGCTGTTGTCCGTCGCAACCTCGGTTCCAAGATGATCAAGATGACTTTCGCCGCCGAAAAAGTTGCCGGCAAGTCCACCATTACCGAGGACGTCGAGGAATCTCTGCGTCACCAGTTCTCGATCAATGACGAAGAAGTCATGGAACTGGCGCGCTACGCCCAAATCATCGAAAAGCACTACCAGCGTCCGATGGACATCGAGTGGGGCAAGGACGGCGTAGACGGCAAGTTGTACATTCTGCAGGCTCGCCCGGAGACCGTGCAGTCGCAAGCTGCCGCCGGCAAGCAGGAAAAATTCAAGCTTAAATCCTTCTCCAAAGTGCTCGCTTCCGGCCGCGCCATTGGCCAGAAGATCGGTGTTGGTCCGGTGCGCATCGTCAAGGACCCGCGCGAGATGGATCAGGTCAAGCCGGGCGACGTGCTGGTTGCCGACATGACCGACCCGAACTGGGAGCCGGTGATGAAGCGTGCTTCAGCCATCGTCACCAACCGTGGTGGACGTACCTGCCACGCCGCGATCATCGCTCGCGAACTGGGTATCCCGGCCATCGTCGGCTGTGGTGACGCCACCGAAACCTTGACTGAAGGCGAAGTTGTGACTGTCTCCTGTACCGAAGGCGACACCGGCCACGTCTATCGCGGCAGCCTGGATTTCGAAGTGACCACCCGCGACATCTCCGCCATGCCGGACGTCCCGGTCAAGGTCATGATGAACGTCGGCAACCCGGAACTGGCCTTCGAGTTCGCCCAACTGCCGAATGCCGGCGTCGGTCTGGCTCGTGTCGAATTCATCATCAACAACGTCATCGGCATCCACCCGAAGGCCATCCTCGATGTTGAGCGCCTGCCGGCTTCCAAGCGCGAGGAAATCAAGCGTCGCGCCCGCGGCTACGCCTCGCCGAAGGACTTCTTCGTCGAGAAGCTGGTCGAAGGCGTGTCCACCATTGCTGCCGCCTTCTGGCCGAACCCGGTTATCGTCCGCCTGTCCGACTTCAAGTCCAACGAATACCGCAAGCTGCTCGGTGGTGAACTGTACGAGCCGGAAGAAGAAAACCCGATGCTCGGTTTCCGCGGTGCTTCCCGTTACATCGCGCACACCTTCGAAGACTGTTTCGAAATGGAATGCCGCGCCATGAAGCGCGTTCGTGAGGAAATGGGCCTGACCAACGTGCAACTGATGGTGCCCTTCGTGCGTACCGTCGGCGAAGGCAAGGCTGTTGTCGAGCTGCTGGCCGATCATGGCCTGAAGCAGGGCGAAAACGACCTGAAGCTGATCATGATGTGCGAAATTCCCTCTAACGCGCTGCTGGCCGACGATTTCCTGAAGATCTTCGACGGCTTCTCGATCGGTTCCAACGACCTGACGCAGCTAACCCTTGGTCTCGACCGTGACTCGGGTCTCGTCGCCAATCTGTTCGACGAACGCGACCCGGCCGTCAAGATGCTGCTGGCCATGGCTATTTCCGCTGCCAACAAGGCTGGCAAGTACATCGGTATCTGCGGCCAAGGCCCATCCGACCATCCGGATCTGGCCGAATGGCTGATGGATCAGGGCATCAGCAGCATCTCGCTGAACCCGGATACCGTCGTCGACACTTGGACCCGCCTAGCGACCCACAAGAAGGCTTGATTCGGTAAAGGCAATAAACAAAAAGGCCGGGGTTCCCGGCCTTTCAACTGCATCGCTCGCTCATGTTTGGGAACATGTGTTTGCAGTCCGATGGCCCCAAAAGGGGCCATTTTCGTTGTAGGAGCGTAATTGCTTAACGCATCACCTTGAGCAACTCGACTTCGAAGGTCAGTGTTGCATTCGGTGGCACGGTGCCACCAGCGCCACGGCTACCGTAGGCGATTTCCGGCGGGCAGATCAGCTTGGCCTTGCCGCCTTCACGCATTTTGGTGACGCCTTCCGTCCAGCAGGGAATGACACGGTTGAGCGGAAAGCTGGCCGGCTGGCCTCGTTTGTACGAACTATCGAATTCACTGCCGTTGGCCAGCGTGCCCCGATAGTGAACCTGGACGGTGGATTGGGCAGTCGGTTGTTCGCCGCTGCCGTCCTTCAACGATTCATAGATCAGACCGCTGGGGGTGTGTTCGGGCTGGCCGGCCAGGGCGGAGCAGGTGGCGAGAGCGATGAGACTGCTAATGGCAAGGGTGGTGATGGATTTGGTCATGGGTTCTGGACGGGTTAGAGGAGGATAAAGCGGATGCACGTTTTATCACGCTTGACCGCGAGCTGGGTATCCCTTGTCGTACTCGATGACGACAATCGGTTACAGTGTGACCCAGAATACACCCCTCTTTATGATTGCCAATGAGTTTGTCCGACGATCAGTCCTTCACTCGACCTAGAGATTTTCCGCGAGACCAGGATGACAGGCCGTACGGAACGACTCAGCCCAGTATTCGCCGGGATTTTGTCGAGTGGCATCGCGGGCGGCGACCATATGTTTTCTGGGGACTGGATGTCGACACAGCGGCGGTTTCCGGTCGCGTCGCGACAACCGCCAAGCGCTTGGGTAAATGGTTGCTCGATGACTATGTTCGTCAGCCGCATCTCACGCTCGATCTGTGTGGGTTTCCTTGTACTCGTCCGGGCAGCCCCGATGAGTTTGGCCCTGATTTGCTAACCTGCCAGTTCGCCTCCTTGCGCTCAGCCAAACTGGCGCCGTTTGTCATCGAAATTGGTAATCCGGACAGCTTCGAGTCGGCGCCTTACCTGGCCATTGGTGACCTAGGTGGCGGTATTTCCACGCTACGCCGTTGTCTGGCGATTAACGGCGAACATCGGCTGTTCGGCGATTATGTCCCGCATGTGACACTGGGGCTTTATGCACAGGCTGTACCTTTCGCAGCCGTCTTGGAGCGTTTGCTTGCC
>JAGWUW010000007.1 GCA_028868235.1 Betaproteobacteria bacterium
ATCCGGAAATCCACGTCGTCATCCTCACCGGCAAGGGCGAGACCTTCTGTGTCGGCCTCGATGTCGCGACCCTTCAGGAGATTGGGCCGGATGCTTTCTTCCCGTTCAATCCTGCAAAGACGATCAGGGACTGGAATGGCCCGGTCATTGCCGCGATCAACGGCCTTGCGGTGACCGGCGGGTTCGAAATAACCGTCTCATGCGACATCATCCTCGCTGCCGAGGAAGCAGCCTTTATCGACACTCATTCGCGCGTTGGTCTGCTGCCAGGCTGGGGGCTTTCCGTTCGCTTGCAGCGCGCGATCGGCATCTATCGCGCCAAGGAGCTGGAGTTGACCGGCCGGCGACTGCCGGCATCTGAGGCGGCCGAGTGGGGTCTCGTCAACCGTGTGGTACCGCGAGCTGACTTGCTCGATGTTGCCTGCGAGATGGCCAGGGCCATAGTTGGCGGAGCTCCTGGCCTGCCGCGCGAGACAAAGGCACTGATCGACAGCGTCAGCATGGTTACCCTGGGCGAGGGAATCATCCTGGAACAGCAGATCGGCAATGCAAAGGGAAGCGGAGCGAAGGGCAGCCTTTCGTTCGCCCATATGGGAAAATCCAGGTGATTGCGTCGGTTGTCCCGAAGGGGTCGCCGAAAGACACAACAACCTGTCCGACAAGATGCCAAACCTAACTCATCAACTGGATAAGTGGAGAAAGACAATGGATCTCAGTAAGAAATTTGTGGAAGTGGACGGTGCCCGGATCGCCTATGTCGATGTCGGCGAAGGCAAGCCGACCATCCTGATCCAAGGCGGCGGCCCCGGCGCCAGCGGCATCAGCAACTATCGCCGTAATGTCGATGAGCTGTCCAAGGGCCGCCGGCTGATCATCCCTGATCTGCCCGGTTACGGCGAAAGCGAGGACAAGCTCGGCCTCAACGAAATCTACAAGGACCTGGGCGCATTCCTGATCCATTTCATGGATGCCCTTGGCCTCGACAAGGTCGATTGCGTGGGCAATTCGCTGGGTGGCATCACCACCGTGGGCGGCCTGCTGCATTCCCCCCATCGCTTCAACAAGGCGGTGCTGATGGGCCCGGGTGGCTTCCAGCCGGTGTTCACGCCCATGCCGACCGAGGGCATGCGCCGGATGGGCGCCGTCCTTGCCAGCGACAATCCCACCCGCGAGCAGATGCGCGGCGTGATCGAATGTCTCGTGCATGACAGCTCGTTCATTACCGACGAACTGCTCGACGAACGCGTCAAGGCGACGTCGCATGCTGGCCGATTCCGGCCGTTTGCCCGCCCGTTCGGAGAAGTGTGGCGCGAGGATCTGGCCAGTATCAAGAACCATATTCTGGTGATGTGGGGCGCTGAGGACCGGGTCTGCCCGGTTGATATGTCGCCGGGCATCATCAAGGCCTTCCCCAATGCCGACCTCTACATCTTCGCCAATTGCGGCCATTGGGTGCAGTGGGAAAAGCACGAGGAATTCAACCGGATCGTGGCCGGCTTCTTCGACAATTGAACCGATTTGGTAATGCGGCCTGCAAAAACGAGGCTTCCCGCCGGTTGCAGGCCGCAGCTTTTTTGAAAGCCCCTTATACCGGCGAGACCAAGGCCAAACCTCAACCCTTTGCCAAATTGCCCGGCCAGAGAAAATTCAAGGAACAACCGAGCGGATGCGCGTACAAGACAAAGTTGCGCTCATAACCGGAGCAGCCGGACCGATGGGACGTGCGATTGCTCTCCGGTTCGCGTCGGAGGGCGCCACAGTTGTCGTGACGGACATCTCGCAACGACGGCTCGACGAGTGCGTGGCGGAGCTGGAGGCTATACCCGGTCGTGAGGGCGAGATTTTTGCCGTCAGGGCGAACATCCTGATCGAGCAAGAAGCCGTCAGTGTAGCTCAATCAGCAATCGAGAAATTCGGCCGCGTTGACGTTTTGGTCAATGTCGTTGGAGGCATCTATGGCAAACAGCCTTTCCGTCCCTTCCTCGAGATGGATGAAGAACAATGGCAGGGCACGCTATCGTTCAATCTCGACGGCACACGCTTCCTGATCCGTGAGCTCGCCCCGGGCATGCTTGTCAGGGATTACGGACGTATCGTGAATATCGCCTCGATCAGCTATGCCGGAGACTGGGGTCAATCGGACTATGCTGCGGCGAAGGCTGCAGTTGTCGCCCTGTCAAGGACGCTGGCGATCGAATTGGCGCCCTCGGTGACCGTGAACTGCATCACGCCAGGAGCAATCAAGACGACTGCGTTTGCCATGATCCCGGAAGATATCATCGAGGAAACCCGTCAAAGAAACGTTTTGAAGCGCTTCGGTGAACCGCACGAAGTCGCTGCGGCCGCGATATTCCTCGGTAGCGATGATGCAAGCTACATTACCGGTGAAATCTTGTCGGTTTCCGGAGGGATCTGGCGCGGCCTGTAGCTCGCCCGACCGCGTCAGGTGCACGATCACGTATGAATAGCTTGCCTCAGGGTTGTCAGGTATTTGGACCAATCACTGATTCAAGGCACGGCGCGCCCATTGTATCGCTTTTTCCATTTCAGCGTTTCGCGTGATCATGCGATTTTCGAGCTCTGGATGGGTGAAAATCCAAAACTGATCGGTACCCAAAGCCTCCGCCGTCAGACGTGCAACCACTTCGGGCGCGAGACCGTTGCGAACATGTGCAGCCTGACTGGACATATCCGACATTGGCACACCCGACGGAGCTCGCTCCAGGTTTCCTTCGATAATGTTCGTCCGGACCGGGCCAGACATGATCACCGAAACTCCCACTTCATGCGCGACAAGCTCTGCTCGAAGCGACTCACACAAGCCCACGATAGCCGCTTTGGTGGCGATGTAGATTCCCGACCCCGCCGGTGCCGCGAAGATTGCCATCGATGATGTCGCAATAACATGCCCCGGCTGACCCGATGCAAGAATCCGGCGTGTGCCGTGCGAAAGACCAAAGTAGGCGCCGTCAAGATTCACCCCACGCGACCATTCCCAGGCGCTCGTCGACGTTTCTGCCAGAGGCAAGACACTGCCGGCGACGCCCGCGTTACTCACCACGACACTTAGCGGCCCGTGCCGCGCTTCTGCAGTGTCCAGTGCTGCAACCCAGTTGGCCTCATCACGCACGTCAAGCTGTACTGCCGATGCACCTTCGATGGTTGAAGCAACCCGCTCAACATCTGCCAGGTTGCGACTGGCTAGTACGACGCGCAGCCCCCGCTTGCCGAATTCTTCGGCTATTGCGCGACCGATCCCGCTTGACGCTCCCGAAACGAAGGCAGTTCTGCCCGCAAACTGCGTCATTTGGTCTACCATGGGTCCAGCCCCTATTATAAGTCTCTGCCAGCCGGCAGTCAGATCAGATTAGCTCAACTGCCGCAAAGCGTCCTTTGTGAAAGGCTTCAAAGCAGCAAAGTCGCCAGATTTGACGAGACTTCCCCATTCAGGATTGGCGAGAATTGCCCGGCCGACGGCGACGAGGTCAAACTCTTCTGCCTCAAGGCGCATCATGAGGTCGTCAAGGGAACGCGTCCCCGCAGCCTGAATACTGACCCGGCTGTTATCATCGGCCATGAAATCGCTGTCCATTCCGACATTGCCGACGGTGATCGTCGGCTTCCCCGTAATCTTCTTCACCCAGCCTGCAAGATTGAGGTCGGATCCCTCGAACTCGGACTGGTAATAGCGCCGCGTGCTGCAATCGAAGATATCGACGCCAGCCTCGACGAGCGGCTCAAGAAACGCCTCGAGAGATCGCGGATCCGACACCAGCCGCGCCGCATAATCCTGCTGCTTCCATTGCGACCAGCGCAGGATGATTGGAAAGTCCACACCTGTACGGGCACGAATTGCGGCTATGATTTCGGCAGCGAATCTTGCGCGGTTGGCCATGCTGCCGCCGTAATTGTCAGTCCGTCGGTTGCTCTTTTCCCAGAAGAATTCGTCAATCAGGTATCCGTGCGCCCCGTGGATCTGCACGCCATCACAGCCGAGTCGCTGAGCATCGGTGGCCGCTGCTGCGAAAGCCTCGACAACATCAGCAATATCCTGCTCAGTCATCTCGTGGCACAAGGGCTCCAACTGCTGCGTAAGACCCGAAGGAGTATAGGCAGGCACCGATTTGTCGGGCGAGGCACCGGGATGCCGGGCAGAACCAGTGTGCCAGAGCTGCGGCACGATGGCCGCGCCTTCGGCGTGGACGGCATCGATGACTTTTTTCCAGCCGGCGAGCGATTTTTCCCCATGGAAGAAGGGTATTCGCTCGTAAGCGTTCGCCGCAGGATGATTGACACAGGTCCCCTCGGTAATGATCATTCCAATCGAACGGGCACGGCGGGCATAGTAGTCACGAACATCGTCGCCGGGCACATTGTCGGGAGAATGGTGACGCGTCATAGCCGGCATTACGATCCGGTTGCGCAGCTTTAATGTCCGGTATTCGAATGCTTGAAACAGGGGTCGTACATCGGTCACCGGCATGCTCCCAAAACTCAATGTTCAAGGTCGACAACTGGGTGCATTGGCACTTCGCATTGTCGACCCCAATTCCTGGCAAATGGCTCAGGCGTCTGGCGTCTTGTCCAGAACGTAACGTGCAACCACCAACTGCTGGATTTCCTGGGTGCCCTCTTCGAACCAGAAGCCGCGAGCGTCACGGTAAATGCGTTCAATAGGCGCCTCGCGAGTATAGCCCCAGCCGCCATGCACCTTTAGCGACAGGTCGGTGACGCGGCCGATCATGTTCAGGTTGAACAGCTTGGCAGTTGCGGCCTGGGCCGTGAAATCCTTGCCCTGTTCGCAGAGCAAGGCTGCATGGGCAACCAGGTGCCGAGCAGCTTCGATATCCGCCTGCATGGTCGCGATGTGAGTCTGGATTTGCGCCCGCGTACAGATCGGCTTGCCGAAGGTGGTGCGGCGCTTCGAGAAACGTACGGCCTCATCAAGCGCGCGCTGCGCGAGTCCCACCATCGAGTTAGAGAGTGAAACGCGGCTGTAATCTAGGAAGAACAAGGCGACCTCGAGCCCCTGACCCACTTCACCAAGGCGATACTTGTCGGGCACAGCCATCTGGTCATAGGTCAGGAAAGCATGGCCAGTGCCGTGCAAACCCATTGTGTGCTGAGTTGCATCGATGCCAAATCCTGGCGTGTCGCGCGGGATCAGAAACGCGGTCAGCGAATCCTGCGCACCACGGTCGTCACTGGCGGCCACAATAATGAACCAGTCCGCTCGGTCAGCCCAGGTAATCAGGTGCTTTTCGCCGGTCAGGTACCAGGTTTCACCTTCGCGGCAGGCTTTTGACTTGAGATCACGCCCGGTGCCGCCGGTCATTTCGGTAAGGGAGAACGCCACGACCGAGTGACCCTCTGCCATAAGTGGCAGGATCGCCTTCTGCTCGGCATTCCCATAATGGTGGATGGGGCGCCAAATCCCGTTCGTTGTATGGACGAGCATGCGCCCGATGCCCGGACCTTCTGCGGCAGCTTCGAGATAAGGCATGTAGTCGGTCACACTCATTCCATACCCGCCGTACTCCTTTGGCAGGGTCAGCTTGTAGCAGCCCATCTCGGCAGCCCGGCTGTTCAGGCGATCAGGTACTGTTTCCGTTTCCGCAACTTCCGGGTAGGCATCTTCCACCTCAGTGAGGAAAAATTCGCGAAACTCTTCGAGCGAAACAGCCTTACCCATACCATCAATCTCCTGGTCTTGAATGTTTTGATGCCAACCTGACAGCCGTTTGAGGCCGTTCGAAAACCCGAGCAGGGTTCGCGGAGGTACGGCGAAAACGCTAGTTCTAAATGGAATGGCGCGTCAATGTCTCGCGATACTTGGAAGCCAGTGCCGGGCCCGTCACCGCAAACGCGTTAATTCAATGAGCACGCCACTCGCTGTGTCGCTGAGCAAAAATGTTGGTAGGTTCGCCGGCATGAAGCCAGATTCTACCAATTTGCGCGTTGTCGTTTCGCCCGGCAATATTGCTTTGACCGAAACGCCACGCGATGTCCGTGATGCAGGCTGGGCTCGCCTCAAGGTCCTTGCCTGCGGCATCTGTGGTACCGACCTGCATCTCCATCATGGCATGAAACTGCCGATGGGCGCCGAGTACCCCGTCTATCCCGGACATGAAGTTGCCGCCGAGGTCATTGAGGCAGATCCGGGGGTAGGCCCTCAGCCGGGAACACGCGTCGTGGTTCACCCGTTGCTTCCCTGCGGCAAGTGCGACGACTGCCTGACTGGCCGTGAGCATTATTGCGCTTTTGGCGAGATGCTGGGGGTCCATCGTGCCGGCGGCCTTGCCGAGGAAATGGTATGGCCTTCAAACCGGCTGGTGCCGGTCGACGATCTCGATCCCAATCTTGCGGCCTTGTTACCCGATGCCGTTGCCACAGCCTACCATGCAGTGCAGCGCGCCCAGTTACCGCGAGGCGGCAAACTGGTCGTAATCGGTTCTGGCGGCGTGGGAACCAACGTTCTTCAGATCAGCCGGGCCATCGATGAGGATGTGCAGGCCATTGCCGTGGTTCACAGTGAAGGCACGGCCAAGCGCATCAAAGGACTGGGATTTCCAGTCGTCCAGGGCCTCGATGGGGCTGGGCGTGCGGTTAAGAAGGAATTTGGCGAGATCGACGCAGTGATCGATTTCAGTGGCGCCGCCGCCGCCGCGACCGAGGGCGTTCGCATGCTCAAGAAGCAGGGTCGCCTCGTTCTCGGATCGGTCCTCGACGAAAAGGTCGCGATCGGGACCACATATACCGGCCTGATGACGCGAGAGATCGAGATTGTCGGCAGTTATTCGAACAGCCTAAGCGACTTGCAGGCCGTGACCGAACTGGTGCGCAGCGGCAAATTGTCGCTTCAGGGCCTGGTAAGCCACACTTTCCCGCTGCGGGACATTGAAAAGGCCTTTGACGTCCTGGAGAAACGCCCCCCCGGAATGGTCCGCGTTGTCATCACTGGCTAAGGCGAAACTACTCCGGTATTTTCAGCCAACTGCGCAGGAATGTTCTCAGCTTTCGTACGCCGCATAAGCGTGCTTGGCGATCAGCAGCTTCTGAATCTGGTTGGTGCCCTCCCAGATCTGTGTCACCTTCGCATCGCGCATCATCCGCTCGACCGGATAGTCCTTCGTGTAGCCGTATCCGCCAAAAAGCTGGACTGCATCTGTGGTGACCGACATTGCCGCGTTTGAGCATACCAACTTCGCCATGCTGGCGAAAGCGCGGGCACGCTCGTCATTTTCACCGGCAACTGCAACGCACCGATACAGCATGCTTCGCGCCGTTTCGACCTGAGTGGTCATGTCGGCAATCATGCCGCGAGTCATCTGGAACCGTGAAACAAGCTGGCCGAACTGCTTGCGCTGACTGGTGTAGGCAATTGCCTCCTCCAGCGCGCCTTGCGCAATACCAAGTGCCTGGGCGGCAACCAGTGGCCTGCTGTACGTGAGGATTTCCATCATAATAGCATATCCGCCAGAGGGATCGCCCACCACACGGCCATCTGGGATCTTGCAGTCGTCAAAGATGACATCAGCCAATGGTGAACCCCGCGTACCCATCTTGCTCTCGTTGCGACCGAATGACAGTCCTGGATCGTCGCGATGTACCATGAAGATGCCAAAGCCGCCTGCTGCATTGCGCGCCAGTACGGCATACCAATCCGACATTCCGGCATTGGAGATGAAGCGCTTGGCGCCGTTGATGCGCCAGCCTCCCTCGCATTTTTTGGCAGTCGTCTTCATTCCAGCCACGTCGGAGCCACCACTGGGCTCGGTCAGACAAAAACTTGCCTGCAGACGGCCTGCCGCGACCTCGGGGATGATCGCGCGCTGCAAATCCGGTTCGCCGGCAACCACCAGCGGCATCAGCGCAACCCAGCAGGTCAGCATCAGATGCGCCGTGCTGGCGCAAGCACGTGAAATCTCCTCGACCGCTACAACCTGGGACATGAGGTCACCATCAGAACCGCCCAGCGCCTCCGGAAAAGGCAGTCCCGCCAGCGCCAACTTCGGAAGTGCCCGAATGGACTCGGCCGGGAATCGCGCTTCCCTGTCAACGATTGCCGCAAACGGCTTGATTTCCGCGTCGGCAAAACGCCGGAGGTTGTCCCGATAGGCCTGGTGCACGTCTTCGGATTCCATCGTCCCGCCCCTTTCGGCTAATCGCCTTGAAGTCGTCACCTGCTTTGCCCCATCAGCCAATCCCGGCGCCAGCAAGGAAATAGGAAATCGGCCCTTTCGCCCGCAGATCATGCATGCTTGTTATTCGATTGGCTGGCTGGCCCCGCAAGGCGAGTTGACCTAGCGGTTTTGCCAATCCGGGGAGCTTTTGATGATCAATCCCATCGCGCCGCCTAAGAAGTATCCTCACTTGTTTGCCCCCTGGGAGAAGGGAGAGGCCTCTATATCCAACCGCTTGGTCATGGGGGCGATGCATACCGGCATCGAGCGTCTCGACCATCCGGAAGATCGGATCGCAGCTTTTTACCGCGCTCGGGCGGAGGGCGGGGTCGGACTAATTATTACCGGTGGCGTTTCGCCCAATGCCGCTGGAAGAATGGATCCCACTGCACCCTGGCTCGCCCCCGGAAACGATACCGCATGGCATCGCGCAATTGTGCGTTCGGTGCAGGGGACCGATACCCGTATCTGCATGCAGCTGCTCCACGCGGGGCGTTATGCCCGCCACGAAGCCTGCGTGGGCGCATCCCCCCGGCAGACGCGGATCAATCGCTACGCGCCGGTCGCCCTTTCCACCAAGGATGTGTGGCGTACGGTGGACGATTTTGTGAGTGCTGCTCTGATGGCCCATGATTTCGGCTACCACGGCGTCGAGATCATGGGATCTGAAGGATACCTCATCAACCAGTTCACGGCCCTTGCGACGAACGACCGTACGGACGAGTTTGGAGGATCGCTGGAGAACCGGTGCCGGCTAGCCTGCGAGATCGTCAAGGCCACGCGCCAACGGTTGCCCGATAATTTCTTGGTCATTTACCGGATTTCGGCGCTCGACCTTGTACCTGACGGCATGACGGGCGAAGAAACGAGACAACTGGCGGCAATGGTCCAGTCGGCTGGAGCAACCATGCTGAATACCGGCATAGGCTGGCACGAATCATCGGTGCCGACCATTGCCGCGACCGTACCCCGGGCGGCCTGGTCCTATGCTGTGCGCAACGTCAAGGAAGCAGTGACCATCCCGGTCATCGCCTCCAATCGGATCAATAATCCCGACGATGCGGAACGAATCCTGTCTTCGGGCATCGCCGACTTCGTATCTCTTGCTCGCCCCATGCTGGCAGATCCGCACTTCGCGACCAAAGCGGAAGCGGGCCAGGCCGAACGCATTGCGCCCTGCATCGCCTGCAACCAAGCCTGCCTCGATCGGGCCCTGCGTGACCTGCGCGTATCCTGCATGGTCAATCCCTTGGCAGGACACGAGTTCGAACTTGTTGTTCACCCCGCCGCAGTGCGAAAGCGCATTGCGGTTGTGGGCGGCGGTGCAGCGGGCATGACTTTGGCATTCACCGCCGCAGCACGGGGTCATGCAGTGGATCTGTTCGAATCCGGCTCACGGCTTGGCGGCCAGCTGCTGATGGCACGCGAGGTGCCCGGCAAGTTCGAGTTCAACGAAGCATTACGCTACTTCGAGCAGCGCCTCCTCGACGAGGGTGTCACGGTCCACCTGGACCGTGTCTGTTCGCCAGAAGAACTAATCAACGCTCACTACGACGAAATTGTTGTTGCTACTGGCGTAACGCCCCGCGTTCTCGCGATCCCCGGCAGTGAAGATCCACGCGTGGTAAGTTATGTCGACGTGTTGCGCGGCCGCAGTCAGGTGGGCTCGAAGGTAGCGATCATCGGTGCGGGCGGCATCGCCTTCGATGTTGCAACCTACCTGCTCGGGGGTTCGGACGAGCCTGCCGGGGTGAACGACTTCGCGCAGGAATATGGGTTGGACCTCAGCCTCAAGGCTCCCGGTGGCCTGGGACCGGCAACTGCGCCCTCGCCTGCACGGCGCCAGATAACACTTATGCACCGGAAGAAAAGCCGACCTTCGGGCATTCCGGGAGCCATATCAACCAGTTGGATCCATCGCGGAGCGTTGCAACGCGCCGGTGTCGAATTTCTTGGCGGGGTAAGCTATCGACGGATCGTGCCTGAGGGTCTCTCCATCGAGATTGAAGGACAAGAGCGGACAATTGCCGCCGACACGATTATCGTCTGCGCTGGGCAGGAGGCGGAGCGTTCACTTTACGATGCGTTGATCACCGTGCATGGCGCGCCGCGAATCCACGTGATCGGGGGCGCGGACCGAGCAGGAGAGCTCGACGCCGTGCGGGCAATCGATCAGGCTACGCGGCTTGCGCTGGAACTGTAGGACACGCGTCGCCGTCAATCGGACAGGATATCCAGCGCAGCCTTCCGCATGATGGCGGCAACTTCCAAGGCCGGCAAAGTCCCGGCATATCCCTTGGCTGGGACTTCCAGTTCTACGGGAATGTTGTCCGGTAGTATCTTCACAAGTTCGCGTAGCGGCAGCATGCCGGTGCCGGGAACCCACCTGTCCACGACGGATTCCCTAATGATCGCATTCGTGTCCTGCGGGTCAGGACGCGGACCGGCATCGCAAAGCTGAACACATGCGATTCTTTCGGCAGGAAGTCTTTCTACGTCGGCGACGCTGCCTCCGGCACGATCAACGTGCAAGGGGTCGATGACTAGGCGGATCGACTCATCACCGATCTGCTCGATGATTCGAAGTCCCTGATCCAGCTGCTTGACGCCGGTGTAGACGATGCATTCCAGGCATGTTCGCAAACCATAGGAAGAGGAAAGCCGGGCAACCCGACCAAGGTTTTCAGCGATCCGTTCTTCTTCGGTATCCTCCACGATGACAATCAGGTTGCGCGCCCGCAGTCGCGCGCTCGTCTCAAGCACACGCTCCAAATTCGACAGATCAACCTTTGCAGCCAGTTGCAGAACTTCGATATCGTTCACAAAGACGCCGGTCGAATCCAATTTCTCGATCGTTTCGGCCAGCAGCACGGAATTGCCGAACATCGGCAATTCCGGCTGGTTTCGGATTGGTATCAGCCTGAGTGAGACCCCACGATAACCCGCTTGGGCTGCCACCGAAATGAAAGCTGGAGGCAGCAGATGCGGTAGCGTCAGGTAGCACAGGACGAAGTCCCTGTCGGCAGGAGCGGTCATCGCCTTGGCCTTTGAATTTCTCAGTCCGCCTCTGTCTGCATCCGATCAATTGTCCGTATAGTTTGGCGCCCGCTTTTCCTTAAACGCCGCGATCGCCTCGCGGTGGTCTGCCGTTTCCATCAGCAGAATCTGCTGGCGATCCTCGAAGGCCAGCGCAGCATCGAGACTGGTAGTCTGGGTCAGGCAATTTAGCGATTCCTTGGTCAACCGCAGCCCCATCGGAGCGGTCTTCAGCATGTCGTTCGCTAGCTCAAGCCCGGTTTCCAGCAGTTTGTCCGCCGGTACGACATCGCTTACGAGACCCGTCGCCAGTGCACGCTGCGGCAGCATGAAACGGCCGGTCATCAGGAACTCCGAAGCAACCGACAGACCGACAAACTTGGGCAGGAAGTACCCGGAGCCCATGTCAGTGCCGCTTACACCGATCTTGATATAGGCAGCGCCGAACTTGGCCTCGGGCGAACAGTATCGAACATCCGCGGCTAGTGTGAGCGAGAAGCCGGCACCCACTGCAGGTCCTTGGACCAGCGCAATGATCGGCTGCGGGCATGTCCGCATCGAACGCGTTACGGCGGCGTAGCGTACCTGGATATCATACTGGCGCTGGGCGCGGCCCGGCCCTGGCGAAGCAAATGCTTCCGAATCGAGGTCGCCGCCCGCGCAGAAAGCCCTGCCCTCTGCACGCAACAGCACAACACGAACGTCGCGCCGCATTTGAAGGCCTTGGAAATAGGCCGAAAGCTCATCCGCCAACTCAGGGCTCATGGCATTAAGCGCCTCTGGCCTTATCAAAGTGAGGATCTCAATCGGACCGCGATTCTCGACGGACGTCAGCGGCTTGGATGAGGTGTTGGCGGTCATATATTTCCTCCGGAAGTGAATTGAATTCGAACAAACTGAAGCCGACACCTCCCAACGGTGCCGCCGTCAATTGGCAGAAGGCGATCTCTAAAGCCCCCTCAGGGCATGACTGCCGGCCTCGCCGACTTGCGATGACCATCGCCGTTTCTTCTTCACCGGAGACTATCAGCAATTTTTCGCGAGGAGCGAGTTGGTAGGAAAATCTGCCAGATATGTGGTAGTTTTAGGGCGCAATTGACAGAAACGCCCACCCAGCCGGAAATGCACATCAATGGTCCGGACTTCTCTGCCATCAGGAATCTTGACCCGGGTCAGTGGTTCAAAGCGAAGAATTGGGCGACAACAAAATCAGACATCGGTCAGTCGCGAACCGAGGGGTTCGTTGTCCGTTGACCTGGAGGCGCATTGTGGGTGAGGACAACGTGAACAAATCGCTAGAGAATTTCGCTGAGGAAGATGCCGGCACAGCCAACAGCCTGCGCGATATTGCATTGGGGGAACTTCTGCGGGAAGCCGCGCGAGCGGCGGGCGGTCGCTTGGCGCTGGTAGATGGCGTAGAAGACCCCGCTCTCCGCAAGCGCTGGACTTACAACGAATTGCTGGCAGAAGCGGAACAGGTTGCCCGAGCTCTCCTAGCCCGTTTCAAGCAGGGCGATCGAATTGCGATCTGCTCCCCGAATTCGGCGCAGTGGGTGATTTTCGAATATGGCGTCGCGCTGGCCGGAATGGTGGTGGTGCCGGTCAATGCCGATTACCGCCAATCCGAACTTGCCGGTGTGCTCCAGGACTGCGATGCAGCGGCACTCTTCTACGCTGACAAATGGCGCAAGAACGATATCGCGGCCAATGCGATGGCCGTTCGCGATGGCGAAATGCCCAACCTTGTCCTGATGCCGCTCGCCGAGTGGGATGAATTCCTGAAATGTGGTTCGCCGGACACGCCCCTGCCGAACGTGCATCACCGCGATCCGGTCGCAATCCTGTTCACATCGGGGACGACCGGCAGGCCGAAGGGCGCGATGCTGCACCATGGAATCAGCAATCCTCCTCGTAGCGTTGCTGACTGCTGCAACTTCCGCCAGCACGGCGTTTTCATGAATCCGACGCCGATGCACCACATCAGCGGATCGGCCGTTACTCTGTTTGCAGCGCTGTCCCGGCACGGCACCTTTGTGCAGATGTCCCACTGGGATCCAGTATTAGCGATGGAACTGATCGAGTCCGAAGGTGTTAACGGCGCGCTTCTGGTTCCCACCATGATCGTTGCGTTGCTTGATCACCCGGATTGCGGCAAGCACGACCTGTCGAGCCTCGACTTCCTTGTGACCGGAGCCGCGCCTGTTCCGCCAGCATTGCTTGACCGTGTGAAGCAGCGCATCGGCTGCCCCGTGCTGATCTGCTTTGGCCAGACCGAATCTGGAGGTCCGGTAAGCAATACCACCCTGACTGACGGCGCTGAAGAGCTTGCGAAAACCCTGGGTCGTGCGCTGCCCGGCCTTGAGATCGAGATTTTCGATACCGAAACAGGCACCAAGCTGCCTGCCGGGGAGATTGGAGAAATCTGTTTCAGAGGCCCCCAGATCATGCTGGGTTACTATGGCCGCGAAGACGCAACAAAAGAGGCGATCACGCCTGATGGCTGGCTACGGTCGGGGGACCTGGGTACCCTGGACGAGCGCGGGTATCTCGCGATCAATGGCCGCCTCAAGGACATGATCATCCGCGGCGGCTCCAACATTTATCCGCGGGAAATCGAGGACGCGCTGTTCGCCCTGCCATCGGTTGCCCAGGCGGCGGTCATCGGCGTGCCGGATGACAAGTGGGGCGAAGTGGTACTCGCCGTGGTTCAAGCAGCCGAAGGAAGCTCCCTGGATTTCGGAGAGATGTTCCACTATTGTCGCGAGCGAATGGCCCCGTACAAGGTGCCCGCCCTGTGGTGCGAGATCGACGAATTCCCCCTCAATCCGAGTGGAAAAATTCAGAAGTTCGAACTTGCCAACTGGGTTCGTGACGGCAAGCTCACCCCCGTAGCGGTCCGCTGAAGGCTTGCCCATGATTGGAAGGTGCGGCCCGGGTTCAGGCTCAAGGGGGCACTGATCCTCCGCTTACGGGGACGAGGTGACTGAAATGGGTGGAGCTATTGAACTCCAGGTCGATCAAGGCCTGGCGACGATCACGATCAATCGCCCGGAACGCATGAACGCGCTGACTGACGGGATGATCGTTGACCTGACCGACATCGCCCGTGACCTCGCCGGAGATCCGGAATGCCGGGTGATTGCAATCCGGCATGCTGGCAAGCATCTGTGTACGGGTTCGGACACGGGTGACCTCGCCGATGCGGCCACACGGTCTTCATCCGAACGGGAGCGGGCATTTTATCACGGCCTTGCCACCCGCATCCAGCCATTGCTGCGCGCATATCTCGCCCTGCCCCAACCGGTCGTCATCAGTGCCCGCGGGCACGCGATCGGGCTCGGAGTTCAATTCCTGCTGACGGCTGACTTGGTTGTTGCCTCTGAAACGCTCAAAATCACGCTTCCGCAGGTCCAGCTGGGCCATGTTTTCGATCATGGAGAATCCTACCTGCTCCCTCGGCGGATCGGACATCGCAAGGCGATGGAACTCGCCTTGCTTGGCGACCGCATGTCGGCATTTGATGCGGAGCGCTTCGGATTGATCAATTTCCTCGTCAGCGACGCAGAGCTCGAAACGCGCACGAATGATATCCTGGCAAGATTGATGGCCCTGCCACCGCTCGCCCTGCTGAGCAGCAAGGCCCTTATGCGCTCAAGCGAATCTGCGGATCTGGATACGCAGCTTAGTGCCGAACGGATGTTCGTATCACGCTGTGCCAGTTCGGAAGACTTCACGGAAGCGATGAACGCATTCGCCGAAAAGCGCGAGCCGCGATTTACCGGCCGGTAGCCAGGACTTCTGTGACGCCTGAAAGCGTTTCAACTGCCAAGTCATTGGCGATCAGAATCTCTTCCAGTTCGGTCGCAGCCTTGGCAGTCTCTTGCAAAAGCCAGCTGCGGAACGTGCGCAGCGCAGGTCCGTCGGGTCGGCCCCTTCGGGTCACGATGTAATGCGGCAGTGATATCGAGAATATCCGATCTATCGGCAGAGCCAATCTCCCGCTCTGCAAGTCGCCAGCGACAAAGAACAGGTTGCCCAGCGCGATGCCGGCCCCTTGCCTTGCCGCCTGGTATGTCATGCTCAGCGAATCGAAGCCGATGTTGCGCAGTGTGCTGGCGTCTGGCACGCCCAGCGCCCGTAGCACGGCCGTCCAAAATTCGCCTTCCCGCTCAGCCATCAGGAATGTTTGATCTGACAGCCATGCATGCCCTGCCCTGCGCCCTTGCTCGGCAAGCTCGGGGGCGCAAACCAGAGCAAAACAGGTTTCAAATAAGCGATCACAACGGAAAGATTCCCCAATCGGGGGAACCCCGGTCAGCGCCATGTCAAAATCATCATTGCGCCATTCTGCATCCTTGATCGACAAGCTGAATTCAAGATCGATTTCAGGATGCAGCTCGCGGAACCTGGCAAGCCGGGCGGACAACCATTCCGTGGTGAAGGTCGAATAAAACCGCAGTCGCAGCGTATTATCACGCTGGCGGTCGCTTGCCAGCGCATGGCTGGCCATGTCGATCTCATCGAAGGCCCGGGAAATAGATTCCAGATATGCGGCGCAGCCGGGCGTTGGCTCCACTCCAGATGGCCCCCGCCTCAGCAGGGTCCGACCGAAATGCTCCTCAAGCAGCGTCACATGCCGGCTTATTGCTCCAACCGAAACCCCCAGTTCTTTGGCGGCTGCCGATAGGCTGCCCCGTCGGCCAGCCGCCTCCAGTGCGCGCAGGGCAGTGAAAGATGGAAGCCGATAACGCATTGGGTCCTTGGGGCCGTGGCTTAGCCTTTTCGCGAAAATTCGAAGGACGCGCACACCTAGTTTGAGAAAATTGTGACTACCCCTGTCACGAACGTCAAGGCATTCTTCGTGGAGAGCAGAAATCTTTTGGGATAGGATTGCGATGTCGGGCGAGAAATACGATTTCGACGTGATTATTGCTGGCGCAGGTCCAGTTGGCCTGACGATGACCATCGACCTTGGGCGCCGCGGCATCAGCACGATGATCATGGAGCGTGATCCAACTACTGCGCCATGGCCCAAGATGGACCGTTCCAATGCGCGGACCATGGAAATCTATCGCCGCATGGGTATTGTCGACCGGGTTCGCGCGCTCGGCTATCCCGGCGACAATCCTATGGACGTGTTCCTGGTTCGCACCATGAACGAGCCGCCTATCGCCACAATCCCCTTCCCTTGCGTCGACGAGAAGCGCGCTCAGGTTGCAGCCTGTAAAGATGCCAGCTTGCCGCTTGAGCCCTACCAACTGGTAGCGCAAAATGACCTTGAGCCCCTGCTTCGCAAGGTTGCGGAAGAGGAAACACCCAACACAGTCGTCTGCTATGGCCTGGAATTGGTGAGCTTTGAGCAGGACGAGAGCGGCGTCACCGTCACGACCCGCCGCTTGAGCGAAGGCGAAGCACCTATCCCTCCGTCGCCGGAAAATCTCAATCTAGACCCGGCTGGCGAAGGTTCTGGCGCGATCGAGACCTTTCGTTGCCGTTACCTGATTGGGTGCGATGGTGGGCGAAGCACGGTGCGCAACCTGCTTGATATCCCTATCGAGGGGGTCTCGGCACCGAATGACCTGCGTCAGGTCATCTTCAAGTCTGATGATCTATATGAGAAAATGGCGGTACCCAAAGGTCGCCATTACAGCTTCGTAACCGGCGGCCATGCGATGGTGGCGCAAGGATCGCGCAAAGAGTTTACACTGCATTCGCCCCTTCCCGCCGATACCGACTTCCATAAACTGCTGCGTGAATTGATCGGATTCGACTGCGATATCCGGATCAGCCATGTCCTTAGCTGGCGACCACACCTGCGGGTTGCCCGTTCCTTCCGGAAGGACCGAGTGTTCATGGCGGGCGATGCAGTCCACCTCGTCATACCTACGGGCGGGCTTGGCATGAATACCGGGATCGGCGACGCCATCGATCTCTCGTGGAAGCTCGCTGGCACAATCCAGGGATGGGGCGGCCCGGAGCTGCTCAACTCCTATGAGGCTGAGCGCCGCCCGGTCGGTATCCGCAATGTCGAGGCATCGACCTGGGCCGCGGACGGCGCATTTTCGTGGCAGCCGACAGTGACGCGTGAAGTCCTGGAGTTTGGCCCCGCAGGCGAGGCCGCGCGCGCCAGGATCGCCGCCACCTTCACGGCCCAGCAGGGACGCATGCACGGTATGGTCGGCGTAGAAACCTGCTATTCCTACGCCGGCTCGACCATCGTCGCGCATGAACCCGGCAACATGCCGCACTGGGAGTTCAGCCGCATCGTTCCTCATAGCCGCCCGGGCATCCGAATCCCGCACATGTGGCTCAAGGACGGGCGAGCCATGCAGGACATTTTCGGCAGCGGTTACACGCTGCTTGACCTTGCTGGTGACTACGACAGCGCTGCGATGGAAGCAGCATTCGCCTCGATTGGCGCGCCGCTCGAAGTGATCAGACTTGACGAACCGCATGTCCGGGAAACGTTGAAGGCTTCGGTGCTCCTGATACGTCCTGACCTTCATATTGCCTGGCGTGCTGCGGGATATCCTGAAACAGTCGAAGAGGTTGCCCGTGTCGTGACGGGACATGGGCCCGGCTACCGGCCCTGACGTGGCCAACATAATAGGGAGAACAGGTTTATGATGCGCGAAGCGGGTGAAATCCCCAAGATAGCCGACGTCATAGTCCTCGGTGCGGGCATTGCCGGGCATTGTGCCGCTCTCGCAGCAGCAGAAGCTGGAGCACAGGTTCTCCTACTCGAAAAAGCCTCTCAGCCGGGCGGCAGTTCGGCCATGGCCGGAGGGGGCTTCGTCTTCGTTGGCACAGAGCTTCAAGAGCAGGCGGGATACGATGAGGACACGGAATATCTGCGCAAGGGCCTGTTCGAAACGGGAAAGAACCGGAACAACCCGGAACTGGTTGATGCCTTCGTTCGCAATCAGCTTGATGCCTATACGCTTCTTGTCCGGCATGGAGTGAAGTTCAAGCTCGGCAGCATCGACCGGCTCATCCTTGAAACAGGAACCGGTAGGGCCATCACCAATATGCATATGGCCGTCCGCGCCCATCCGAACATAACCTTCGCTTCGAAGTGCGCGGCGATGAAGCTAGGACGGAATCCGGCAACAAAACGCGTTACCGACGTGACTGTGGCCTTTGGTGACGAAATCATGACCCTCGAAGTCCGGCGCGCGGTCGTGCTTGCCACCGGAGGCTTTTCTCGTTCGCGCGAATTGCTGGGCATCTTCGCCCCCGAATTGCTCGAAGCCGTGAAACATGGCGGCGTCGCCAATACCGGCGACGGCATCATGATGGCTTGCGATCTCGGTGCCGGCCTCGCCGATGTCGGCTATGTCTCCGGCTCGTTCGGTGGCGCAATTCGCAATTACCCGCATGGCGTGCAAGGGGCGGATGAAGTGCCGCCGCTGCTGTTCAGCTTCCTGGCGGGTGGGATCCTGGTCAATGTCGAGGGCAAACGCTTCGTCAACGAAGGCCAGACCTACAAGGCGCTCGGCAATGCCGGCATGGCTCAGACCGGCGGGGTCGCCTTCCAGATCTTCGACAAGAAGGTGCTGGACACTGCGCTCGAGGACAGCTCGGTCAACAATTACCAGGAAGGCATATCCGGCGGCTATATCCGGATGGCTGATACGATTGCCGACCTTGCCGGATGCATGGGTCTCGATCCCGTGGTGCTCGAAAAAACTATCGAGCGCTACAATGCCGATGTCCGCAACGGCATCGACACCGAATTCGGCCGCACGAACAAACTTATGACCGTTGATACCGCGCCGTTCTGCATAGCCGCTAGTGCCAATGCACTCACCACCACCTACGGGGGCATCACCGCAAACGGTAAGATGGAGGTGGTCGACTGGATAGGGGAACCGATTCCAGGACTGTTCGCCGCAGGAGAAGTAGTAGGCGGATTTCACGGCGCCGGCTATTTCAGTGGCACTTCGCTCTCCTCATCATCAACATTCGGCATGCTCGCCGGTCGTGCAGCGGCGGGCTGCAACTGGGATAATAATCGTGGATAGTCGGACAACGCTGATCGACGGAATTATTTCCGATTTCGTCAGCCCGCCTGACGATCCTGTGGGCCGCGCGCGCGCCTTGAATTTGATGCGGCTATGGCATTTAGGTATCGAACATCATGACTTTGACCTTCTTGAAAGCCTGATGCATCCGGACGTCGTGATCGAACTTCCGTTCAATGAAAGCGGTCGCACCGAAGTGGGCTACTATCGCGTCTATGATGGTATTCCCGCCTGTCTCGAGTTCTGGCGCGCTGCAGCAAAGTTCGAAGGCGAAATGCGGCCATTCGAGAACATGGACCTGACAGTGAGTCCGGATGGTTCCAGGTTGTTCCTGGAAGCGCGCGGTGACGTGACAATGCAATCGGGCACCCTGTACCGCAACCGGTATGTTCTGCGTCTGGATATAATGGACGGCAAGGTTCGCCGCTACCGGGAATACTACAACCCGATTACCTCTGCCCACGCCTTTGGACGGCCCATTGCCGGACAATTCCTGATCGAGAACCTTTGAAGAACATCCATGGACGTTGGTCAGGCTGTCTGAAAGGTCTAGCTGATAGCGCCGATTTCTTTCAGTTCCAGGATGCGATCCCAGGAAATATTCAGGTCCTCGCTGAGAACCATTTCGGTATCTGCGCCCAATTCAGGCGCCGGCGTAAGATCAGGGGCGCATTCATTGAACATGACTGGTGACGCAACCAGGTTGATCGATCGCCCCGCCCCATAGTCGACGTTCTGGACGTAACGGTTGGCGAGTGCCTGCGGATCGGAATTGAGTTTGGTCACAGCCTCGACCGCCGCCCATTGGCCATCCTGCTTCGAAAGTACATCGATCCAATGGCTCAAGGGTTTGGTGATGAAGATCGCGTCGAGTTCTCTGATACATTCGCGATTGTGCCGGTCTCGATCAGCCTGTGTGGAAAAGCGGCCGTCCGCAGCCAGATCTTCCCGGCCAAGCAGCTTGCACAGATTTGGCCAATAGCGATCCCCCATGACCATAAACAGCGCTACAAACCGGTTGTCGCTGGTTCGATAGTGATTGGTCAGGGGGCTGGCTGCAGTCGCGCGATTTGCATTTTTCAGCATTTCCACGCCCTTCAGATTCGCGCCGACCAGGGCAGGCTGCATGGCCCAAGCTCCGGCCGCCAGCAGCGAGCAGTCAACGACAGGAGCCTCCCCGGTGCGGCTGCGATGGAACAAGGCAGCCGCGATCCCTCCGGCAAGGGCCATGCCGGTCTGACTGTCGCCAAAGGCGGGCCCGGGAGGATTGACTAGCTCTGCATCGTCGCTGGCCATTGATGCCAGTCCCGCGCCGGTACGCTGCCAATAGGCCAGTCCGTCAAATCCCCCTTTCGCCGCCTCGGGTCCTTTCGGCCCATATGCAGTGCCGCGCCCATAGATGCAGCGCGGATTGATCTTCTGGATGTCTTCGGCCTCGATGCCCAGCTTCAAGCGCGAGCGTGGCAGAAGGTTAGTCAGGAAAACATCAGCTCCGTGGATGAGTTCATAGAGAATTTCTCTTCCTTCTGCTCTGGTAAGGTCGAGCCCCACCGATCGCTTGCCGCGGTTGAGAGCCTCCCAGGCATAGGTGAAGCCATTGATCCCGGGTTCAACGGTCCACGAGGTTGCCGATCGCAGCGCATCGCCCCGTTGAGCGTGCTCGACCTTGATCACCTCCGCCCCCCAATCCGCGAGAACGGCTGCCGCCGCAGGCACCATTGCGTATTCCGCAACTTCGATGACACGAATGCCGGTCAAGACCTTTAGCATGTTCATCCTCCCTTTTACCCGGCCAAACTGCTGATAAGCACCGAGCGCAACAACGCTACGGCATCATCCCGTCCGCACAGGGCCTGCATCATTTGCACAACGTGACCATGCGTGCCGGAGTGCTCCACCTTTGCACAAAGCAAAATCAAGCAGGTTCCGGTGATACCGCCAAGATCATGCATCCTCGTCAATTCAACCGCGGAACTTGCCGAAGTTGGTCATGATTCCCACGAAGATGTTCCTTGATCGCCAAACCAAACCAGGGAAATTCAATTCACACATGGGAGCTTGCCGCCATTCACGCGGATATTTGCGCCTATCATAAAGCTGGCGGCAGGACTTGCGATCATGCTGACCACATGGGCAATTTCCTCAGAAAGGCCGAATCGGCCAACCATCTTCGGCAAGCATGCGGGCAATGCTTGCGCCAATGCCAGAGCTGCTCCTG
>JAGWUW010000235.1 GCA_028868235.1 Betaproteobacteria bacterium
TTCCAGATCAGGAACAGGCCGCCGGCGATCAGGATGATGTCGCGCCCGGAAATGCCGTAACCCAATAGCGTCAGCACCGGCGCGGTCAGGCCGACAATCCAGGACAGCAACAGCAGCAACGCGATGCGCATGAACATGGCGAGAAACAGGCCGATCCTGCGGGCCAGTTCCTGTTTCTCCTTGGGCAGCTTGTCGACCAGGATGCTGATGAAAATGATGTTGTCGATACCGAGCACCAATTCCAGCGCCGTCAGTGTGAAAAAGGCGATCCAGATTTCGGGGGATAGCAGGAATTCGAACATGGCGGTCAGCCCTGGTGAAAAACAGAAGCCTCATTTTAGGAATCTGCTCACGATGCAACCACCATCGGTAGCATCAGCCACCCTTCGAAAAAAACGAACAGTCAGTGCGCAGCCGGCAGACTCTTCAACTGCTCGTACTCAGCAATCACCTGCGCACCGAGGAGCAACAAGGTGGCCGCCAGTTCCATGGAGAACAGCACCACCACCGCCGTAGTCAGCGAACCGTACACCACGCTGACCTTGGACAAGTGGGACAGGTACCAGACCAGCAGGTGGCGCAGGATTTCCCACAGGACAGCCGCGCTGAAGCCGCCGATCAGGGCATGATTCAGGCGCGTCCGACCAACCGGGATGACCAGGTAGAGGCCAGCCAGGACCAGTGTTTCGATCAACACACCCAAACCGTAGAACAGGCCACCGGAAATGCGGCCCAGGCTCCATGGGTGGCCGAAGAAGACGATGCTCTCCTGCGCCATTGCCTGCAGCAGTGCTGAGGCGAGAGTGACCACCAGCAGCGTCACACCAAGCAGCAGGACGAAGCAATAAGGAAGGACCGCCGAAACCAGGAAATGGCGAGACTTGGTGCGCGTGCGATGGGAGAAGATGATGCACATCGCCTTCTCCAGCCCGGAAAAGGCCAGCGAACTGAAGAACAGCATGGTCCCTACCAGCAGCGCACCGACCCCGAGCCCGTTGTGCAGGAAGGTTTCGACATCGGCCAGCACGGCTTGCGACTGACTGGGCACCAGCCATTCGAGGTAGCGCCCGAGCACGGCGAACAGTTCCGCCTGGTCGACCAGGTGCGACAGGACGAATACCGTCAGGATCAGCAGCGGGACGATAGAGAGCAGCGCGTAGTACGCCACGGCCCCGGCCAGCAGCAACCCCTGGTTGGCCATGAAGGACTTGAGCACCCGCAAGGCGAAACTCAGCGGGTGCAACACCAGTTGCACCGCCTTGTCGTGTTCGGAAGCCTCACTCATCGCTTCTCCTGCCACGTTGGATCAGGGGCCCCTTGCGAGGCGCCCGGCCCAGGATTTGACCTTATTTGATGGCCAGCACGCTGTCGTCCCACCGGGCGTGCTTCTCGTAGCCGAGCAGGTTGGCGATGGTCGCGGCGATATTCGACAAACCGCAGGTCTCCGTCTGCGTCAGGCCGAGCTTGCCGCCAGACACGTTGTCGTAGAGGATCAGCGGCACCGGGTTCAGCGTGTGCGCCGTCTTGGCCTTGAAGGAACCGTCTTTGTTCGTGGCCGGTTGCTTGGTCTTCTTGTCCAGTTCGAACATTTCATCGGCATTGCCGTGGTCGGCGGTGATCAGTGCCACGCCGCCGGCCGCATCGATGGCCTTCAGCACGCGGGCCAGCGACAGGTCGACGGCTTCGATGGCAATACGGGCAGCCTCGAAATTGCCGGTGTGGCCGACCATGTCGCCATTGGCGAAGTTGCAGCGCAGGGTTTTGTACTGGCCCGACTGAATGGCGGCGATCATCGCGTCGGCGATTTCGGCTGCCTTCATCCACGGTCGCTGTTCGAAGGGCACGACGTCGCTCGGCACTTCCTGCCAGGTTTCACCCTCGAACTTGCCGGAGCGGTTGCCGTTCCAGAAGTACGTCACATGGCCGAATTTCTGGGTTTCCGAGCAGGCGAACTGGGCGATGCCCTGCTTGCTGAACCACTCGCCGGAGGTATCCTTGATCGCCGGCGGCGCAACCAGGAAGCGCTTCGGCAGTTGCAGGTCGCCGTCGTATTGCAGCATGCCGGCAAAGGTCACTTGCGGATAGCGGACGCGGTCGAACTTGTCGAAGCTGGCCTCGACGAAGGCGCGGGTGATTTCGATGGCGCGGTCGCCGCGGAAATTGAAGAAGACGACCGAATCGCCATCCTCGATGGTGCCGATCGGCTGGCCATTTTCAGCGATGACGAATTCCGGCAGGTCCTGGTCGATGGTGCCGGGGTGAGCGGCACGCAAGCCATTGACCGCCTCGGTGGCGTTGGCGAACCGCGGACCGTGGCCCAGGACGTGGGTCTGCCAGCCCTTCTCCACCATCGGCCAGTTGGCGTCGTAACGATCCATAGTGATGTACTGGCGGCCTCCGCCAGAAGCGATGCGGGCATCGAAGCCGCTGCTGCTGATCTCGCCGAGGAAAGCCTCGAAGGGCACCACGTAGTCCAATGCGCTAGTTTCCGGCACATCGCGGCCGTCGAGCAGGGCGTGGATGCGCACGGTCTTGACGCCCTCTTCCTTGGCGCGGACGACCATGGCCTTCAGGTGGTCGATATGGCTATGCACATTGCCGTCGGAGAATAGGCCGATGAAGTGGATGACGCCACGGCCTGCCTTGGCACCGGCGACGATTTCCTGCCATGCCGCGCCCTGCCAGATGTCGCCGCTGCCGATGGCGTTGGACACCAGCGCCGCGCCTTGCGCATAGACCTGGCCGGCACCGATGGCGTTGTGGCCGACTTCGGAATTGCCCATGTCGTCGTCCGACGGCATGCCGACCGCGGTGCCGTGGGCGCGCAGGCGGATGTTCGGGTAATCGGCGAACAGGCGGTCGAGAGTCGGCTTCTTGGCGGCGGCGATGGCACTGCCGACATCGGTCTTCGGTAGGCCGTAACCGTCCATCACGATGGTAACGACCGGCCCTGGAATGCCGGCGAAGGTGGAAAGCTTCTGCAACATGGCGTGTTTCCTGCAAAAAAGCCAGCCGGACATGACGGCGGCGTGTGGGGAAAGCGACTATTTTACCTCGCCGCATCGCCCAGCATCGTGAATCAGGCCACGCCGGCCAATTCCGAGCGCCAGCGCCCCATGTTACAAACTCGGAAACAACTCGGTCACGTACCGATACACAGTATTACATTCGCACTGACATCCGAACGATGGCCGGCCGCGTTATTCGGCTCATGGCGCTGCAATGTCGCAGCACCTGAAAACGAAATAACCAACCTGTTTAGGAGATTCAAAATGATCAAGACTCTTATCGCTCTGGCTGTTGCTGCTGGCTTCGCTTCCGCTTCCTTCGCTCAAGGCGCTGCCGCTCCGGCCACTACCGCTGCCCCGGCCGCCAAGGTTACCGCTCCGGCACCGGCCGCCGCTGAAAAAAAGGTTGAAGCACCGAAGGCCGCCGAACAGGTGAAGGCCGAGGCCGCCAAGACCGAAGGCAAGGCTGAAGCCAAGGGCGAAAAGCACATGGCTCACGAAAAGCATGAAAAGCACGCCAAGAAGGGCGCCAAGGCCGAAGCTAATCCGGCACCGGCTACCGCCACCCCGGCCCCGGCAACCAAGTAACCCAACACATCCCGATAAGGCCCCGGACTCCGGTCCGGGGCCTTTGTCATTTTGGCGCCGGACCAGTGGAAGCCTGCAATCCATCACCTGCTACACTCCGGCAATGACTGACGTCCTTTTCCCCTACCCCGCCGACAGCACCGAGCCGATCCTCTCCGCTACTCGACTGTGGCTTGAACGCGCCGTCATCGGCCTCAACCTGTGCCCCTTCGCCAAGAGCGTGTTCGTCAAAAAGCAGGTCCGCTATGCTTTGACCGCCGCTGCCACGGCCGATGAACTACTGGCCGAACTGGAGAAGGAACTCGCCCTGCTTGCCGATACCGAGCCGGCGCAACTCGACACCACGCTGCTCATCCATCCCCAGGTGATGACCGACTTCCTCGACTATCACTTCTTCCTGGCCGAGGCCGACGCGCTGCTGCGCAATAACGGTTACGACGGCGTGTTCCAGATCGCCAGTCTGCACCCGCAGTACGAATTTGCCGGTAGCGAGCCGGACGACGTCGCCAACTACACCAACCGCGCCCCCTATCCGATGCTGCACCTGCTCCGCGAAAGCAGCATCGATCGGGCCGTGGCAGCATTTCCCGACGCCGCCGACATTTTCGAGCGCAATATCGAGACCATGGAAAAGCTCGGCCACGAGGGCTGGCGCAAGCTGTGGCTGGGCTGAATTTCCCATAGCCGGCGGCGGGGGCAACGGCTATGGTGAAGTATGCCGATCACCACGAGGAGCCCCGCCATGCGCCACTACCCGACAGCCAGCGCCACAGCCCCCCCGGGTGCAACGCGCCCCGAGCGTGACAGCTTCGGCACCATAGACGTCCCAGCCGACCATTTGTGGGGCGCGCAGACCCAGCGCTCGCTCGAACATTTCGCCATCTCCACCGAGCGCATGCCGCGCGACCTGATTCATGCCCTGGCCCTGGTCAAACGCGCCTGCGCCCGGGTCAATGGCGAACTCGGCCTGCTGGCTGCAGACAAGGCGACGGCATTGACCACGGCGGCCACGGAAATCCTCGCCGGCCGGCATGACGGCGAATTCCCGCT